>NZ_JAMOKH010000010.1:0-176520 GCF_023656585.1 Bacteroides sp. B1-V-101
CTCAGTTCCAATGTGGGGGACCTTCCTCTCAGAACCCCTATCCATCGAAGGTTTGGTGAGCCGTTACCTCACCAACTGCCTAATGGAACGCATCCCCATCGATAACCGAAATTCTTTAATAATAAGACCATGCGGTTTCATTATACTATCGGGTATTAATCTTTCTTTCGAAAGGCTATCCCCGAGTTATCGGCAGGTTGGATACGTGTTACTCACCCGTGCGCCGGTCGCCATCTCCAGTTTGCAAGCAAACTGAAATGCTGCCCCTCGACTTGCATGTGTTAAGCCTGTAGCTAGCGTTCATCCTGAGCCAGGATCAAACTCTTCATTGTAAAAGTATTGTTAATCAGCATTGCTGCTGCTTTTTGCTCTGTTCAGGATGCCGTACAATTTATTGATTTCATTAATACCTTACGCCTCACACATATTAATATATATAAGACAAGTATTGACGGTTCTATTTTTTTCTTGTACTACTTGTATTGTTTATCAATATTTCAAAGAACTAACGTGACTTCTGTCGCGCTGCTTTCTTAGCGAAAGCGGATGCAAAGATAAGGACCTTTTCAGATAACTTCCAAACTTTTTTCGAAGTTTTTTTGTTTTTATTTTCTGAAGCCTTAAACTTTAGCAGAATGTCAATTGTTAGGCCGTCCCTCTCTTGGAAAGCGGGTGCAAAAGTACGAGGTTTTGCTATACAATCCAAATATATCTGACTATTTTCTACCACTTTTTTGAAACTTTTCTGTAACCACCTGATTGACAATGATATTGTAGAGTATCTTTTTCTACTGTAATTGTAAAAGCTATTTTCTTTATACATTAATATATATTCACGCGTGAGTAAAGGATTGAATAGATAAAAATCACGACTACAAAATTAATATCGATGAATCAGTGAGCGTGAATAATATACAAACTTGCGGAAAAGCTTGCCATTTACAAACGTATGGAATAAAAAAGATAATAAAAAAAATGGAAGAATCTGTTTAAGTTTTATTATATCGAATTGCCGGAACAGTGTAACAAAACAAAGATTCCGCCACCTTTCTTGCCAAGAAAAGCAACGGAACCTGGTTATCATTTGAATTTCTGAATTTTATGGATGGAGTAAATCTTTCTTTATTTCTTTAAAATAGGGATTCCAACTACTGCTACTATATGCCGAAATCGCAGCCTCTGGCACAAATAGTGTACTTATTGATTTTAGAGAAGAATCAAAAGCAGCCGTACCAAGCGTAGGTGGAGTACTTCCCAAACAGTAAACTTGGCTCATTTTCGTACATAAGTGGAATGCATTTGTTTCAATGGATGTTAATGAAGCCGGGAAAAAAGATCCCACTAACGCAGAACAACCTGAAAAAGCAAACTCACCGATTGTTTCTACTACATTCGGATAATAGAAGGTAGTTATACCACTACATCCGGAATATGTATTCCTGAGTATATTTTTCACCTGTGTACGTTGCATATTAATACTTTCCATGTTCTTACAATCCGTAAATACACCTGCTCCTAAAGTTTGCAGTGCATTGGGGAGTGCTGCTCTATCTATATAAGCATCTTCGTAAGGGAAAAACTCTGACTTAAGTAAAGTGCAATAAGAGAAAGCTCTTACTTGTATCTCAGTGATATTATGATGTAATGTCACATACTGCAAATTCGCACATTCATCAAATAGATTATTCCTGAGTACTGTTACTCCTGTAGGAATAGTAATAGCCTTTAATGAACGGCATCTTAAAAATGCAGCCTCCCCTATCTGAGTGATACCATTATGCCATGTGACGCGCTCCAGATTCTGACATTCCTGAAAAGCATAGTCAGGGATATCTGTTACTGTCGTAGGTATATTGATAGATACGACTCCACAACGAGAAAAGGTTGAGACATATAATTTCTTCAAACCCTCATGCAAAGTGATCGTACTTAAGTTCGTACAGTTTTCAAACACCCAACCTTCATACTGTGACGTAGATACTTCTGTATTTTTGCCCAAATCTGTTACACTACCTGGAATATCTATCAATGTCAGTGAAATACAGTTATTGAAGGCTTGTCTACGAATCTCTTTCAATCCGTCGTGCAATTTCACTTCCACCAAACCGCGGCATTGTTCGAATGCCCATTCACCTATGATTTCCACATTCTCAGTATCAATACTTGTCAATGCTCTGCAATTAGTGAAAGCTGCATAACCGATAGTTTTCATAGATAAAGGCAGTCTGACTGCTTTCAATGAAGTGTTTGGTGTATCACCACCGAAACGTAATGCACGATCCGGCAGTTCAGTCAAGTCGGTCATCGAAATATCCAGCACTTCAAGTGCAGTTAATGATTCTCTGATATATTTAAAATCTTCTACCGTAATAGAGCCCTTTAGGGCCAGTCTTTTCACAGATGTATCCAATCCTTTGATACTTAAATCACCTCCGGTACATGCCACTATCTCACCATCAAAATATTTCACTTCTCTCGAAACTGATATTGTACCATCATTAGCGTCAGTCACTGTCACCGTCAATAGAGCTGTATCCGACAGTTTGACATTTGCCGGAGGGGTAATAGTAATCTTTGCACTTCCCGGAGTATATGTTCCGTCTGTGCCGGTGAAAGTCGGTTCCGTTACTGCTACTTTCCATGTATCTACCGCACCACGACTTTTAATAATCCAGTCTGCTTCATTACCATTCGTAATAGTAGCAACAATGGATTTATAATCTTCCTCTTTCATAGTAGAAGCAAAAGTGACATCTATAGAATTGTCTGAAGGCGATGCATAGAACAAATCGCTGCCACCAATACCCACAGCGAGGCCGTCAACTAGCATCGGAAGCGTGAATTCCTTTCCATTTGCTAATGTGAAGATCACTTTGCCGTCTTCTATTTTCACACCGTCTTTTTTGAAAACAGAATCCCCCTGCTCACCTTGCGGACCTTTCTCCCCGTCTTTCCCAGCGGAACCGGTATCTCCCTTTTCACCGGTGGCAGCCACTTTATTACTATTACTGTCCAGTAACCATTCATCATCTACTTTCCAGTACAGTTTGCCTTCAAACGTATCTACACTGATAACGGGAGAATGACCGGGCTCACCATCCTTACCAGGCTCACCATTGTTTCCAGGTTCACCATCGTTTCCATTTTCTCCATCTTTACCGGTAGTAGGTATTTTATTGTTATCAACATCAGTCAACCATGCAGAATCGGCATCACCGAGCTTTATAGTCCAATAATATATACCGTCGGTATCTTTCTCCGCACCAATAAGAGGGGTGATGCCGTCGACACCGTTTATACCGTCAGCACCGTTCTTACCATCCTTGCCGTGATAGATGGTGATGGGCTTGCTTTTAGTGAAAGTGATAGTGTAACCCACTTCTACTGATCCTTCTACAATAGGAGTAACTCCGGTCACATAGTCATTCTGTTCCAATGCTGAAACCAGTCCCTGCAAGGCGCTGATCTGTGTATTGGTAGTGCTGCACCATGATTCCAGTTTTTCTACTCTCGATTTAAGGTCGTTCACATCGTTGCGCAAAGCAGTGTCGTCATAGTCATCTCCGCAACTGAAAAATGTTGTTGCCAAGAGGAGTGACATACCTAAATGTTTTAATTTTCCCATATTCTCTAGTTATTAATTAATAATGTAAATCGCTATCAGATCCCTAAGAAAAAAGAAGTGTTATAAATGCAATGATTATTTTAAGTTCGAAGTTATACAACCATTTCCCATTCATGCTTGAAATAGGTAAGTATGGTTCCGGGACTAAGATACTCACGACCGGGTGCCCGTGTCCGGCTGCGAAATCGGTAATGGGCGTGTATCACAAGGCAGGTCAGCCGGTAATTAAAATATTTATGGCAACGGTGTTGAAGATAGTCGAACAGACGGCAGATGCGCGTAAAGAAACTGAAGACTTCATTATAAGGAATAGTATGACGTTTATGATTACCTTTTTCGGCTTCTTCCAGTTCGTGAAGGGCATAGATGAGCTGATCAATATCATCTTTGGTATTTTGCATGGTACGGTTAAGACGTTCCTGTCTGATTGCCTGCATGGAAAGCTGCTCCTGTTTGTGCTTAAGACGCTCTTTTATGAATTTATTTTTTTGCTTCATTATACTTAAGTTGTCCGTTTGTATAGGCGAAAATTACTTCGTAAGTAACAGAAACTTGTTTTATGACAGAACAGAGCGCAGTTCTACCATAATCCTGATTATCAACAGATTATTTAAGTCAAGAAAGACAAATAGCAGTGTATTCCGCTTTATTCATTTCAAAGTGGGAAGAAAAAGTTATATGCGTTTTCATAACTCTTGCAACTAGTATGTATCCCTATCCTTGTTTTTTGCCTTGTGTCGAAACTTTTTTAGTGATCTAATGAAAATAACTTTGTAAATAATATATTTTTTATTAAAATTCTTATATCTTTGCAGCATCGATAACTCTCTGTTACTTACGAAGTAACAGCATCTTAAGCTTCATTCCACATTCTCTTTTCCCCTGTGATTATGTAATTATTAACGACTATATTTGCCCGATTAAGTTCCTCCCCTTCAAAACTCTTGAGATACGTCCGTGTGACTTCAAGTGAAGAATGTCCCAGTCCTTCGGAAATCACCTCTTCGGGAACCTGGCAATATTTGGCAAGTGTAGCCCAAGTGTGGCGTGCTGTATAAGTAATATTTAGAAATGCAATAAAAAACAGAATGACGATAATTAAACGTAAAACGTTTATAATTAAGCATTTTGCGAGAATTGCAGAACAGACAGACCTGCAAAAGAAAACAAAATATTGCGACGTTTCAGTTACCAGACTGTTAGCCGCCTGTTTCGGAAACGACGGCAGGTAACCGAATTTTTACCGATAAGAACAAAGCGGATTTGTATTCACTGTTTCTCAATGTTTTGCATGCCAAAGGACGCTTTTCAAAGGAGTATTTTTACAACCTAAAAAAGAGCGTTATGAAAGTGGAAAAATTCAAGGTGCTGCTCTACCTGAAAAAGAGCGAGCCGGACAAGACCGGCAAAGCCCCGATCATGGGACGGATCACCCTCAACCGCACGATGGCGCAGTTCAGCTGCAAGCTCTCCTGCACCCCCGGGCTGTGGAACGCGCGTGAGAGCCGGCTGAACGGCAAGAGCCGGGAAGCGGTGGAGACCAATGAAAAAATAGAAAGACTGCTGCTTGCCGTACACTCGGCCTTCAATTCCCTCATGGAAAGAAAAAGGGATTTTGATGCCGCCGCGGTCAGGGACATGTTCCAGGGCAATGCGGGCATGCAGATGACCCTGCTCAAACTTCTCGACCGGCATAACGGGGAAATGAAGGCCCGTGTCGGTGTGGACCGTGCGCCCACCACACTCTCGACCTACCTCTTCACCTACCGCACGCTTTCCGAATTCATCAAGGCGAAATTCAAGGTTCCGGACCTTGTCTTCGGGCAGCTCAACGAGCAGTTCATCCGCGACTATCAGGATTTCATCCTTCTGGAAAAGGGATATGCCGTGGACACGCTTCGCGGCTACCTGGCCATCTTGAAAAAGATCTGCCGCATCGCCTACAAGGAGGGCCACTCGGAGAAATACCATTTCTGCCACTTCAAGCTGCCCAAGCAGAAGGAGACAACACCGAAAGCACTCAGCCGTGAGAATCTCGAGAAGCTGCGTGATCTGGAGATACCGGAAAAACGCAGGTCACATGTCATCACCCGGGACCTCTTCCTCTTCGCCTGTTACACCGGCACCGCCTATGCCGATGCGGTAAGCATCACCCGGAAGAACCTCTTCCGGGATGACGAGGGCAGCCTCTGGCTGAAATACCAGCGAAAGAAAACCGACTACCTCGGACGTGTCAAGCTGCTTCCGGAAGCCGTCGCGTTGATTGAGAAATACCGGGACGATACCCGCGAAACTCTTTTCCCGCCGCAGGACTACCACACGCTCAGGGCCAATATGAAATCCCTGCGCCTGATGGCAGGGCTGAGCCAGGACCTTGTCTACCACATGGGACGGCATTCTTTCGCCTCGCTGGTCACGCTCGAGGAGGGAGTGCCGATAGAGACCATCTGCAAAATGCTGGGACACTCCAACATAAAGACCACCCAGATATACGCGCGCGTAACCCCGAAGAAGCTGTTCGAGGACATGGACAGGTTCGTCGAGGCAACCCGCGATTTGAAACTTATCCTTTAATCCCTAAACAATCATTATCATGCGCAGTACATTCAAGCTCTTATTCTACATCAACCGTAACAAGGTGAAATCGGACGGCACGACCGCCGTCCTCTGCCGGATCAGCATCGACGGAAAGAAATCGGCAGTCACGACAGGCGTCTATTGCAAACCCGGGGACTGGGACAGCAAGAAGTGTGAAATCAAAACAGCCAGGGAGAACAACCGCCTTGCCGCCTTCCGCAGCCGGTTGGAAGAGGCGTACGGGAACCTGTTGAGGAACCAGGGAGTGGTCACGGCCGAACTGCTCAAGACCACCGTGTCAGGCGCCAATTCCGTACCGGAATACCTCCTGCAGGCCGGAGAGGTGGAACGCGAACGGCTCAGGGTCCGCTCCAAGGAGATCAACTCCACTTCCACCTACCGCCAGTCGAAGACCACCCAGCTCAACCTCAGGCAGTTCATCGAATCCCGCGGGATGAAGGACATCGCCTTTTCGGACATCACCGAGGAGTTCGCCGAATCGTTCAAGGTCTTTCTCAAGAAGGAGCTGGGACACAGGAACGGACACGTGAACCACTGCCTGTGCTGGCTCAACCGGCTCATCTACATCGCCGTGGACCGGGAAATACTAAGAGCCAATCCGATAGAGGACGTGGCATACGAGAGGAAAGAAACACCTAAACTAAGGCATATCAGCCGCAGTGAACTGAAGCGGATGATGGAAACCCCGCTGCCCGACCCGATGATGGAGCTGGCACGCAGGACGTTCATCTTCTCCTCGCTGACCGGTCTGGCCTACGCGGATACGAGGGCTCTCCATCCCCGTCACATCGGAACGACTTCGGAAGGAAGAAGGTATATCCGCATCCGCCGCGCCAAAACGGACGTGGAGGCGTTCATCCCGCTGCATCCCATAGCCGGACAGATACTGGAGCTTTACAACACCACGGATGACGACAGGCCGGTATTCCCGCTGCCGGTCCGCGACGTCCTCTGGTATGAGGTACATGGAATGGGCGTGGCATTAGGCATGAAAGAGAACCTGTCCTACCACATGGCCCGGCATTCGTTCGGGACCCTGACACTGACCGCAGGTATTCCGATAGAGAGCATCGCCAGGATGATGGGCCATACGAACATCGACAGCACGCAGGTCTACGCCCAGGTCACCGACCGGAAGATATCCTCGGACATGAACCGGCTGATGGAAAGAAGAAAGCCCGCGGCCGGCAAGGAAGCCGCAGGCTAAATAAAAACTGCCGCCGGAATCGTAAATGCAATTCCGGCGACAATCCTTAAACTTAAATACGATATTATACCAATGCAGGGTGATAGTTCTCCTCCAGCAGCCTCTCGATGTCCGACTGCCTGTACAGGATCTTCCCGCCAAGCTGGATATAGGGAATCCGTCCTTGGTCCCTGTAATCCTGCAGGCACCTGCGGCTGATCTTCAACATCCCGGAAAGCTCCCTGTCGGTCAGGAACCGTTCCCCGTTGAAGGGAGGACGGTTGTCACGGGCAAGACGTTCCACTTTTTTCTCCATGTCGTCCAGCAGGGCAAAGAACCTGCGGACACGTTCGTTCTCCTTGTCGATAATGCCTTCCATCTCTTCCGCTCTTTAAAGGTTTCCGTTCTTCCTTCTTTCTCTCACCTCCTTCTCCTTGCGTCTGATGCCGACGTAGGCCATCAGCTTCTCCACATCCCCGGGCTTGTAATAGAACTTGCGCTGGAGGCGGGTGAACGCCAGCCGTCCGGTATCGCGGAGAGTCTGCAGGGTACGCGGCGAGATGTCAAGGCGCAGGCAGACATCCTGGCCGTCCAGTCACTCTCCGGGTTCCTTACAGCGGTTTCTCTCATACAATCTGTCCACACGTGCGGACAGGTTCTCGGCGCGCGCCAGCATCCTCTCAAGGACACCGGCCTCGATGTAGCATATTTCCATATTTTCAACTCGTTTAAATATCAGTGCGAATATAAGGGAAGAAACCATGAGAGGCAAGCACGACCGGCACACTGGCAGGAATAGTCATGGATAGTCGGTTTTTGTCATATGGGAAGGAAAAAGAAAGCCGAAGCAGGTCTGGATCCACTACCCCCTTTGGGTATGTGAAAGGAACGTTGTGGTGAAAGAAAAAACTCCTTTTCACACATGGATGAGGCAATGCCGGAAGTCCGGCAATAAAAAATGTGGCTTCTCTATCCGGGTAAATGCCATGATTACAGACTTCTTCCTGTTCCTATACCATCAGGTCGGTTACCTTCAGGTTAACAACTTATCCAACCTGTGATAGATCCGGATGTGAAAAGATTACTTTGGCTGGCTATTACAATATAATAAGTAGAATCATGTCAAATCTACTGTTGCTATTGTTTGTTGATAATGGCTGGCAGTAGAACAAACTTTCGTTAAACCAATACGTTCATTCTTTATTATCAAGTTTTTAGACTACCTTTGTATTTTATTAACTCATTTACCAAACATTATGGGACTACTCAAACCGAATCAAGTTTTGAACAAAGCATATAGACAGGTTGCGATTGAAACAACAGATTTTGACTTATTCAAAAATGCCCTTCGCACATTGAGAGACAATATTGTGGATGGGCAAAGAGAACACACGCAAAAAGAACATTTACGTAATTTTCTGAGTGAAACGTTCTACAAGCCATACTACATGGCTCCCGAAGAAGATATTGATTTGGCTATCCGATTGGATAAAACTATCAAGTCCAATATAGGGTTATTGATTGAAGTAAAGAGTACCACCAGCAAAGGTGAGATGATTTCTAATGACAATCTTAATCGTAAGGCTTTGCAGGAATTATTGCTATACTATCTTAAAGAACGTGTCAATAAGAAGAACAATGATATTAAATATCTCATCGCTACTAATATTCATGAATTCTTTATTTTTGATGCCCATGAGTTTGAACGCAAATTCTATCAGAACAAACAATTACGTCGTGAGTTTCAAGACTTTGTGGATGGACGCAAAACCAGTAACAAAACCGATTTCTTCTATACTGAAATTGCAACAACCTATATTGAGGAGGTGAAAGATAGCCTTGAATACACTTACTTCAACTTACAAGACTATCAACACCTGCTTGATAGAACAGACGGTAGCGCTTCACGCAAACTTATCGAACTTTATAAGATATTCAGCGATACACATCTTTTGAAGCTATCGTTCCAAAATGACAGCAATTCGCTCAACCGTGGATTCTACACTGAGCTGCTACACATTATTGGTATTGAGGAACGCAAAGAGAATAATAAAACCGTGATTGTACGCAAAGCTGTGGAACGGCGTGACGAGGCTTCATTACTAGAGAATACTATTAACCAACTGGATGCAGAAGATTGTTTGCGTCACATAAATGGTAGTTTGTATGGGAATGATTATGAGGAACGGTTATTCAATGTTGCAATGGAATTGTGTATTACTTGGATGAATCGTATCCTTTTCTTGAAACTGTTGGAGGCTCAGATGTTGAAATACCACAATGGAGATGCAATCTATAAATTTCTTTCAATAACTAAGATTCATGACTATGATGATCTCAACACACTCTTTTTCCAAGTGCTTGCACGTGACATGGGCAGCCGCACACACTCCATTATGCGTGATTTTGCTTACGTTCCCTATCTTAACAGTTCTCTTTTCGAGGTGACAGATTTGGAAAGTAAAACAATTAAGATAAACAGCCTTTCACAACGTACGGTACTTCCTGTCTTGGCGAGTAGCGTATTACGAAATAAAAAACGCAATCTACAAGTCAACGCATTACCCACCCTGCAATATTTGTTTGCTTTTCTCGACGCTTATAACTTTGCGAGCGAAGGCAGTGAAGAAGTGCAAGAAGAGGCTAAAACACTCATCAATGCTTCTGTTTTAGGGCTTATATTCGAGAAAATAAATGGTCACAAGGATGGTTCAGTATTCACTCCAGGCTTTATCACTATGTTCATGTGCCGTGAAGCAATCACCAAGACCGTGTTGCAAAAGTTTAATGGTTATTATGGCTGGAATTGTACCACCCGTATAGAACTATACAACCATATTGACAATATAGTCGAAGCTAATGAACTAATTAACAGTTTGCGACTGTGTGATCCAGCTGTTGGTTCGGGTCACTTTCTTGTGTCTGCTCTCAATGAACTGATACTCTTGAAATACGAATTAGGTATTTTGGTAGATGCTACCGGTAAGCGTATCCGCAAAGCGGACTATCAACTTGCCATTGAAAATGACGAGCTGATTGTTACCGATACCGAAGGTAATTTATTTGCTTACAACCCACTCAATGCGGAAAGTCGCCGCATGCAGGAAACTCTTTTCAAGGAGAAGCGTCAAATCATTGAGAACTGTTTATTTGGCGTTGATATTAACCCCAACTCTGTGAAGATTTGCCGCCTACGACTGTGGATTGAATTGTTGAAGAATGCTTACTATACGGCTGAAAGTAATTACACTTATTTAGAAACCTTACCAAATATCGACATTAACATCAAATGTGGAAATTCTTTGCTTCACCGATTCGCTTTGACAGACAGTATTCAGACCGTACTGCGAGAGTCTAGTATCAGCATCAGCCAATATAAGGAGGCTGTAGCTAAATATAAAAATGCCCAAAGTAAAAGCGAAAAGCAGGATTTGGAAACGTTTATAACAGAAATCAAGTCGAAACTGAAAACAGAGATCAACCGCCGGGATGCACGATTGGTTAGATTGAACAAACGCCGCTCTGAGTTGGCAAACTTACAAGCGCCTCAACTGTTTGAACCGACAAAAAAGGAAAAGAAAACGTCGGACAAGCGCATTGCCGATTTAAAGAAAGAAATTGCGACTTTAGAAAATATATTTGAGGAAATACGCTCCAACAAAATTTATCTTGGTGCATTCGAATGGCGTATAGAGTTTCCAGAAGTACTCGATGCCGAAGGCAACTTCTTGGGATTTGACTGTATCATTGGCAATCCACCTTACATTCAGTTACAATCTATGGGTAAGAGTGCCGATGTATTAGAATGCATGGGTTACATAACTTATGCACGCACTGGTGATATTTACTGCCTCTTCTATGAGTTGGGTATGAACCTGCTTACTCCCAATGGTTTTCTTTGCTATATCACGTCTAATAAATGGATGCGTGCAGGGTATGGTGAAGCCTTGCGAGGTTATTTCGCAAGCAAGACCAATCCTATTATGTTGGTAGATTTTGCAGGTATAAAAATATTCGATGCAATAACGGTAGAAGCAAATATTCTTTTATCTCAAAAAGCAGCAAATATTTTTAACACACAAGCTTGTTTGGTACAAGATTCGAATGGCTTGAATAATTTGAGCGATTTCGTGCAGCAACAAGGCGTGAAGTGTAACTTTGCAGATTCTATCCCATGGGTGATATTGTCTCCCATTGAACAGAGCATCAAGCAGAAGATTGAGTCTGTGGGAATACCCTTGAAGGATTGGAACATCCAAATCAACTATGGGATAAAAACTGGTTTCAATGATGCTTTTATCATTTCTACCGAAAAGCGTGATGAGATACTAGCGAATTGTCAGACAGAAGGCGAGCGTGTTCGGACGGCTGAACTTATACGACCGATTCTTCGTGGCAGGGATATCAAGAGATATGAATATGAATGGGCGGACTTGTGGATTATAGCCACATTTCCTTCGCGGCATTATGATATAGAAAGTTATCCTGCGGTGAAAAATTATCTTCTGTCAATTGGCATAGAGCGTTTAGAACAAACAGGAGAAACTCATATTGTTAATGGCAAAAAAATAAAAGCCCGAAAGAAAACTAGTAACGAGTGGTTTGAAACACAAGATAGCATCAGTTATTGGGAGGATTTTTCTAAGCCAAAAATCATATGGGGAGAAATATCTGATAAATCAAAATTTGCTTTCGACTTTTTGGGAGAATATATACCAGAAGCAACTTCTTTTTACATGAAAGGCGAGTGTATTGAATACCTTTTGTCTGCTTTAAATTCGTCCGTGTCTGAATGGTTGTTTTCTAAAGTAGGGACAACTACAGGAGTAGGGACTATTAGATGGAAAAAGTATACCATAGAACAGCTTATTGTTGCTAAGCTATCTACTGAACAACTAAATACTCATCTTGCTGCTTTCAATGATTTGAAAGTAGGCAAGATGAGCATTACGGATTTTGAATGTTTTAGCAATAAGTTGATGTATGATGTTTATAAACTTACCTCAGATGAAATTCAATATATTGAAAACCAGCAAATTGTCTAAATAGACTTTCGGAGTGAAGAAACAAATGAATGTAGAAAATTAGTTTCTTCACTCGTGAATCCATATATCATTGAAACCAAACCCTCTATTTTAGAGTCAATAAATGGTAGATTGATATTTTTATTTATTATACTGTTTGCAAGTTCTGCTAATTCAATGAGTTCTATTTTATTGGCATCATAAAAAGGTATAGGGAAAGTCGCTATATTTTGACCTCCAACTTGAACATCTCCAACGCCAGTTTTATTCATATTAGTCACATAGCTATACCATGTTATAGCTTGTGAATTCAATACTGCCAACAGATAATCCAAATGATCGCCTGTCATAATATAACAGGCATTGTTCATTACATAATTGTTGGCATCATATGCAAAAGCCATTTGGTTTCCGATTATTTTCCATACAATTTTTGGCTTAGAAAAATCCTCCGATTCTTCGTGGCAGAGATATAAAGAGGTATGGATATGACTGGGCAGGGCAATGGCTAATATATATCCCTTGGCATTTCCCATACCAATTTGATGAATCTATAACTGGTGCTTCTGAAAAGGCAGAAAAAGCGTTTAAAGAACAATATCCTGCTGTATATAACCATATGTTGGAATATAAAGAACCACTTTCTAAACGAAACAAAGCAGAGACAGGAATTCGATATGAGTGGTATGCTATGCAACGTTGGGGGGCCAAGTATTGGGTCGTATAAGTTCAGCCGTCCGAACACGCTCGCCTTCTGTCTGGCAATTCGCCAATATCTCATCACGCTTTTCGGTAGATATGATAAACGCATCGTTATACCCGGTAAGGACTCCACGATAAATGTTTATATCCCAATCTTTGAGTGGTGTACCAATAGATTCAATCTTACGCCTGATACTTTGTTCAATGGGAGACAATATCACCCACGGGATAGAATCTGCAAAGTTACACTTCACGCCTTGTTGCTGCACGAAATCGCTCCTTATGCTTCTACCATAAAAGTCTTAATAAATCGAGCGAGCGTATTTCTATCCACTTTACAAATTTTAGCGATTTTGCGTTGTGAAACTTCAGCTTTCAATAGTTCTTGTATGAGAATCCTCTTATCGTGGAGTTTGTACTTCTCTGGAGCACTTTTTTTCCCTTTAGGACGTCCTAATATTACCCCTTCTATTTTCTTTCGTGCTAAGGCTTCTTTTGTTCGTTGGCTAATAAGGTTACGTTCAATCTCTGCTGACAGTCCAAAAGCAAAAGCCAACACTTTACTTTGAATGTCCTCTCCTAACTTATAGTTGTCTTTGATAGTCCAAACCCTACATTCCTTGCTCATGCAAATATTCAGAATTTCCATTATCATAAAGAGATTACGACCCAATCTGGACAATTCAGCGCAGATAATCAAATCATCTTTCTGTACCTTATTGAGCAATTTTCCGAGTTCACGTTTGTTATAGGCTTTTGTTCCACTAATGGTTTCCTCTATCCAACCATCAATTTTTATGTTTTGATTGTCGCAGAAATTCTTGATTTCAAAACGTTGGTTTTCTACTGTCTGCTTATCACTGCTTACTCTAATGTATCCGTATATCATATGTCTAATTATAAATGTTTATAGATATATAATATGGATAGTTTTTCTATAGAAACCTAAGAGAGCGTTGATTTTACATTTAATTCTTTGCCATTTCGTTTTTAATGAACTTTCAATTTCCATTAGTCGTAAAGACCGTGAAAAATGTTTAGCCCCCACACTCTTACATCAGAAACCGGATAGTTCAATGGGCTTTTGAGCCCCCGCATTCGTAATGATGGCTCACGATGTAGTGATGTTGTTTAATTAAAGTTTCAGACTATGACCTACGTTGGAATCGATGTCAGCAAGGCGACCTTTGTTGTCGCTTATTCGTCCGCCAAGACCGGCAGGACAAAAACATTCAAGAACCACGGTTAAGGGTGTCCATGAGTTCATCCAAACCATTTCAGTAGCAGAGCACCATTGAGTATTAGAAGCCACAGGCAATTACAGTGCGTTGCTCGTCTATCTGCTTTCCGAAGCAGGGATAACCGTCAGCCTTGAGAATCCGCTGAAGATAAAGAACTTCGCCCGTGCCATGCTCTCCGTCACCAAGACGGACGAGATAGATGCCCGTCTGATAGCCCTGTACGGGGAGAGGATGCAGCCGGATCCTTATAAGCTCCGCAGTGACTCAATCCTCGTACTGAAGCAGAAACGAACGGTACTACGCCAGCTAAAGAAGCAACTTGTGGCAACACGCAACCTTAAAGGCTCGATGGAGTTCTTTCTTCTTTTGACCCTGAATGCAAGAAAACCATCGAAAAGACGATTGCTTTCCTCGAGAAGCAAATCAAGGCAATGGAAGAGAATATCACTTCCTTGGCGTAAGGCGAGTACAGGAAACAGATGGACTTGCTCACCTCCATCAAAGGCATCGGTGTTACACTGGCAGCCGCGCTTATCGTGGCCACAGGCGGGTTCACCTATTTTGATAATGCCAAGCAACTGACCCGTTATCTGGGCCTGTCACCTATTTACCAACAGTTCGGTACGTCAGTCAATGTCAAAGGTCACATCAACCAGAACGGGGATTCAAACCTCAGAAGCCAGCTCTATGTGGCGGCTTTCTCGTCACTCAGGTGTAATGCCGAGTGCAAGGCTTGTTTCGACCGTTTGCGGTCTAACGGCAAGCCAGGCAAGGTGGCGGTCGTTGCTGTCGCCAACAAACTTATAAGGCAAGCCTTCGCTGTGGTCACGCAAGGAAAACCGTATGTCGATGGGTTCAAGTCCGAGAAACCGTAAATACTCATCTGCGGAGGGAACGCCATGCGGCAACCTTAGATTTGCAGCATCAAAATATTTATCTTTGAATTGATATTGAAAGGAAAGCAAAAGGAAAACCATCAGCGGCAATAGAAGTCAAGTCTAAGTCCCTATTCGGTCCTTTTGCTCCTTCCTTGAACTCAAACCCATATAAGAATTTCAGTAAACCTGTTTAAGATTATTAGGTCAAGTTCAGGTCCTTTCTTTTTTGTTTAATGTTCAAAAACAAAAGTATGAAAGTTTTTTATTTAGGAGTTGATGTGAGTAAGAAAAAATTGGATTTATGTTTAAGGAGTAACGGTAAGGACATCCTTTATGATGTTATTCCTAATGATCTATCCTCTATTAAATCTTGGTTAACAAGAACGTTTGAGAAATTTTTCCTCTCTGAGGACAGTTTGGTTGTCTGTGCGGAACATACAGGGCAATATACCTATCCTTTGGTCTGTGCAACAAAAAGTATAGGAGTCTACTTATGTTTGGAAGATGCAGCTAAAATAAAATATTGTCATGGAATACCTCGTGGCAAAAATGATAAAATAGATGCCTGCCGAATAGCAATGTATGCAGAAAGATATAATGATTGCCTACAACCGTATACCGCATCAGAGCTTATAATACAAAAACTCAAAAACTTATCAACAGAACGCAGTATGCTTGTTGCAGATAGGGCTAAATATCAATCCCAGCTAAAAGATCAGG
Source organism: Bacteroides sp. B1-V-101 (assembly GCF_023656585.1). Classification (NCBI taxonomy): domain Bacteria; kingdom Pseudomonadati; phylum Bacteroidota; class Bacteroidia; order Bacteroidales; family Bacteroidaceae; genus Bacteroides; species Bacteroides sp. B1-V-101. The sequence goes on from NZ_JAMOKH010000010.1 coordinate 15,975, forward strand.
TAGACTATATGGAACACTCAATATATATTGCTAAATGCAATAGAGTTGAAGGGATTATCAATACATTTACGGATTACATAGCACAAATAGACCTTGAAATAAAAGAACTTATAAATCAAGCACCTGTCATTGCTCATCAAATGGATTTACTCATGTCTGTGGATGGAGTTGGGGAACGTGTTGCACTGAAGATGATCATGGAAACAGATGCTTTCACTTCTTTTACTGATCCCAGGAAGTTTTGCTGTCATGCAGGAGTTGTTCCGTTCGTCTATGTGTCAGGAAGTAGCCAACGTTCTAAAAATAGAGTATCTAATAGGGCTGACAAAAGCATCAAGCATTTGCTACATATGGCGGCACTATCTGTTTCACAAGTGAAAAATAGTCCATTGAAGAAATATTATGACAGAAAGGTCGAAGAGGGAAAAAATAAGATGTCGGTTCTGAATGCAGTTAGAGCGAAATTAGTTACGATTATGTTCGCTGTAATTAGGACGGATGCTTTTTTTTCGAGAAATTATCAAAATTCGCTTGCGTAATCCATAAGAATAGGGGCTGAGCAGTCAGCCCCGACGAGCTTTCCATGCACGACAACTGCATAAATATACTAATTATCGTTAACCATATTCAGTTTTCTTATTATAGTCCATTTTTCTTTCCATTTTAAATAGCTTCCTGTCAGAAACTCAAATTATTGAAATACAGTTCAAAATACTTTCCAAAGGCACTTCCGGCTGGGTGTCGTGGTTTCCGACTCCCCCTCCGGAGCTGTTTGAAGAAGGAGTTCAATATATTTTTTACCGTTTCTCCGTTATCGCCTTTTTACTTTCCGACCGGTGATGAAAAGTCCTTGTGGGCGCCACCTCTTTCCGGTCCCCGGAAATGCGGTTCAAATATGAACCTTTAGCAGCAACGTATATCCGGCATCTTCTTCCCGTCGATATGATACGGATTTGGGGGTTCCTTTCAATGCTGTCCATAACCATAACTTCTGATTTATACATTAATTCCATGTGATAACCGGGTGTTTGGTCAGGCGGACGTTCCCGGTGGCGGATTGTCGTCCTACGCCGCAAAGAAAAAAAGAGTAAATGTATGAGGGAATACCTTGTCAGTTATAGTCATATATAGACATAAATAGTCAATGCCGGCAAAAGATATGACAAATGGCAGTCCGGCGAGAGCCCGGGATTCTTCCCGATATTGCCGGGATTGTGTGTAAAAGTACGACAATCCGTTGATAGCAGTATGAAAAGAGAAAAAAATGATTGAGGAAGGAGGTCGTGAAACCAGCCTCCGGAAAACAGGATACGGCGGAGATCAGATACCGTGAAAAAAGAAAAAAATCCCCACCGGAGATGAATGAACCGGCAGGGAACGTAACAATAAAGGAACGGGCCTCTCAGCCCTTGATGTAACCGTACTTTTTCAGGTCGTCCATGAAATGCTCCGGCGTGTCGGTCCTCACCGTCACCCCGTGCAGTTCCCTGTACCGCCCGGAGAAATTCACCATGTACTCCTCGTCGGTGCACTCGCTGTCAAACCAGCTGCCCTCACGCAGGAGGCGTACAAACTCGGAAGGGCCGGAAGCGGCAATCCTGCCGCCGTCCGCCAAAATATACATATGCTTGTTCATGCCGATAATTTTTTAGTCCTCAATTTATAATATAGTTTCTGCTCACTGTCCAGGAAGGGGATGTCACTGAGCGTGGTGGCCGCAGGCACATGTTCCCTTGTGGCAAAGGTAACCAATTTGTGGAGAAACAGCACCCAGTTACGCATTTTTGTGAAGTTGGTCGTTCCCGAATGCTGGCGGAACTCGACCGTCTTGTGCCGTGAGTAGGCCTCGAGGTTCACCTTATGGTAACGGTCGCCGATCCTTCCTTTCAACTCGTCCACAGTCCGGGCGGAACGTATCATCTCATCAGAGACGTGCCCCAGTCCGCGGCAATAGCGGTTGTCCCTACGGGAGGCCGGCATGAACCGGTCGATGACCGGTTCCAGATGCTTGTAGCTCAAAGCCAGGTTACGCCAGGTCTCCATGTTGAAACCGGTGGCATCGATATACACGTGAAGACCGCAGCTCTCGTTCACTTTCACGTCACACAAGTCAAGCACCCAGCAGACCTTCTCCAGTTCCCGCAGTCCGGTTTCACCGACCAGGATCGGACTGAGCAGCTCGAAGGTGTCGTTGCCGCTCAGGCTGCTGTCCGTCACGAGCTTCCAATGCGGACGGGTGGTATGGTTATAACCTTCCACCGTAACCTCGATGCCGGCTTCCTTGAGCTCGCGTGCAAGCCGTTCACGGGAACAGTTGTAGGCCTCGATCTCGATACCGAACTTGCGGTTGAAAGCATAGTCCAACGCAGCTGTCGACGGATGGATATTCGGACCGTCCCCACACTCATTCATCCGGTGCAGGGCATTCACCACAAAACCGTAATTGCCGTTGGTTACCATTCTTGCGATTTCCGCGCGGGGAACACCTAAAAGATACAGCTGCCGGATCTTGCTTGTCTTTGTTGTCTCTTGTGCTAAAATGCTTCTAATTTGCTCGTTCATAACTTGTTACCTCCTTTATTATTACACTACTAAGGTAATGCTTTCATAGGAGAAATCGTAATTATAAGAGCTTTATTATCATGCTATTAGCTTACTTTATCTTAGGCTAAAAGTCCTTATTTAAGGTGTCTATACCCTGACATCCGCTACCGGTCGGTATCGGGTTCCTCCAGGCCGATGGTACGGCATATCTCCTCCACCAGTTCAGGAAGGCCGGAGCCTTTCTCCTGATGGGGATCGGGTGGAAACAGCGTGGAACGGAAGACACCCTTGCAGACAGGGTCCGCCTCCCTGTTGTAGCGGAGGGTGTTCGGAATGTGTGAGGACAGCAGCCGCAGCCCCATCTTGTCGATGACCCGGTTCCAGGCGTCATACAGGTCCTTCCGCCCCCTCCTGTCCACCATGTTCCAGAACAGCCAGGTCCCTTTCAGGTTGCAGTTCTTCCTGGCGACCAGCTCCTCTTCCAGAGCCTTAGTAAACTGCAGGGAACTCTGCATGACGATGTTGTCCGCCTTGAGCGGGACGAAAATGTAGTCCATCGCGGCAACAGTATAGACCACCCCCTCGCTGCGGAGCGTTCCGGGAAGGTCGAAAAGCACGATATCGAAAGTTTCCCCCTTTTCGTCCATATAACGATGCAGGTCCTCCACCGCCTTTTCCGGATCGCTTTTGATGACCGGATAGGCAGGCTTCCGGATTCTCTCGTGCTGCCGGTAAAGGCTCACCTTCAGGTCGTCATTTTTCATGACACTCTCCATGTCCCTCTCACGCATCAGGGCGATGCTGTGCTGCGGGTAGTCACAGTCCACAACCGCCACACGCAGGCCTTTGCGGTAATGCAGCACACTGGCCAGCAGTACCGTAAAGACGGATTTTCCCACGCCACCCTTCTGGCTGGCGACGGCAACCAACAACTCTTTTTCTTTTTTCATCATACTTCTTGCATTAAATGTTAAACACTATTATGACCGGTCGGGCAGGGACTCTTCCAGAATCATCTCCACCGTTTCCCTGTATTCTTCCAGATGCCGCGATACAAGGTGGTTGATGAACCCCTCCAGCGTGACCGTTCCATTTCTCGAGGCTCCCGCCAGGATGGACAGTTTCCGGTGCAGGGCGGCAGGAATATGCAGTGACCGGCGCTGCACGCCCGCAATGCCATGCAGGTATTCCTCCCCATAGACGGACGGCTGCATGGGGCCGCTTTTCCTTGCGGGACGCATTATGTCGTTACCGGACGTTCCACGTCCCTTCCGGGGACAGGCAGGTGCTTCCCCCATGATCTCACGGATGCGGTCCGCGTCCATCCCGCCGGGACCCATCCGGTCTTTTACGTTCTTTCCTGTCATGATATATCTTCTTGGACAATGACAACATTTTATCGGCGGGCCGGTTCTCCCGGCTGCCCGTCCTCATCCCAGGGACGGTAGACCTCACCGAGCAGGGCGGCGATATCCTCCCTATGTTCCTCCATATGGAGCTCCAGCAGCCGGATGATAAACCCGGAGATGCTGCCGCAACCGGCGGCCCTGACCAGCATGGCGATCCGGCGGTGCAGCCTCCCGTCAATATACGCGGTCTTCCACTCCACAGACTTGGGAGCGGGAACCAGAAACCTCCTCTTGTATTCTTCCGGGGCTGTCACTTTCCCTGCACGGACCTGCCTTTCATGACCCGGCATATCCACCGCCGGTTCCGGGGATGGGGAAACGGGAGCTGACAGAAGGTTTCCCGTGAGTCCGACCCTCTCGAGAACGATATCGGAAAGCCGGTTCTTTTCCTTTTCTGAATCCATTGTCTTAAAATCTTAAATTATTAAATTACACAACTGGCATTGTTTCGGAATACAAAATAAAAAAAGAAGAGGACAGGACGGAACCACCTGTCACTTATAGTCATCCAAAGTCGGGGATTGTCATGATACACATGACGGGGGGACGAACATATGGTTCCATCCGGATGGTTCTTCCCATGCAGGAGTGACGTCAGAATCCTGCTGTCCGTAGCGGCGTGGAAAAGCGGCGGGATTCCGTTCCTTGTCCACCGCCCCTTTCAAATCCTTATGGGCAGGTGTGGGAGCATGCATCCGTCCTGATACGGATTCTTGAATTATCGGTCTGTGGAAGTGTAAAAATATCAATCCGTTAATGGAGACAAGGAAGAAAAAACATAAGGCGTACACGGCTACATGCACGTTCTCCATTTGCAGAAGTGTAGAAGTGACAATCCATTAATGGAGACAATGAAGGAAAACCATAAGGCATACACGGTTACATGCCCATTCTCCATTTGCAGAAGTGTAGAAGTAACAATCCGTCAAAGGAGACAGTGAAGGAAAGCCATAAAGCATATACGGTTCACTGCCCATTCTCCATTTGTAGAAGTGTAAAAGTAACAATCCGTCAAAGGAGACAGTGAAGGAAAGCCATAAGGCATATACGATTCACTGCCCATTCTCCATTTGCAGAAGTGTAGAAGTGACAATCCATTAATGGAGACAATGAAGGAAAACCATAAGGCATACACGGTTACATGCCCATTCTCCATTTGCAGAAGTGTAGAAGTAACAATCCGTCAAAGGAGACAGTGAAGGAAGGCCATAAAGCATATACGGTTCACTGCCCATTCTCCATTTGTAGAAGTGTAAAAGTAACAATCCGTCAAAGGAGACAGTGAAGGAAAGCCATAAGGCATATACGATTCACTGCCCATTCTCCATTTGCAGAAGTGTAGAAGTAACAATCCGTCAAAGGAGACAATGAAGGAAAAACATAAGGCATACACGGTTACATGCTCATTCTTCATTTGCAGATGTGTAGAAGTAGCAATCCATCAATGGAGACAAGGAAAAGAAACCATAAGACATACACGGTTACATGCCCATTCTTCATTTGCAGATGTGTATAAGTAGCAATCCGTTAATGGAGACAATGAAGGAAAGCCATAAGGCATATACGGTTCACAGCCCATTCTCCTTTTGTAGATGTGTAAAAGTAACAATCCATTAATGGAGACAATGAAGAAAAACAATAAGGTGTATACGGCTACCTGCCATTCTCCATTTGCAGAAGTGTAAAAATAACAATCCATTAATGGAGAATAGGGTATGGAAAGGGCAGATTTCCAGTACATACGTCTCCCTTATTCCTGAATTATGGGCGTAAGTCACATGATTCAGGAGAGACAGCCACCTTTTTATGGGGAGAGCAGCCGGCAAATGCCTGATGGAAATGACCCGAAAATCACAGGAGAATAGCCGTACAATGGGCTGATACACAATTCCTATTGGAGAATGTTGTCCCCATTAGGGGACAGCAAGTTGTGTTTTCGTTTAACGAAAACAGGACGGTTTAACGGAGAATACACCGATAAACCGTTACTTATTTCAAGCTCCAGCGTCGCTTTTTACATATCTAACTATAATTCATTTGAAATCACAAAACAGATTGAACCGAATGTGGTTAGTTTGTCTGTTTATTTCATGTCCGAATCATTAGTATGCTATGTTGCAAAGTTCGTATTCATTATGAAAAAATCCGCTTACGAGAACAAGATATTCAGGTAATTTGCCATCCTTTCCCCAAAGAAGTTCGATGTTAAAAAGTTCAGAAAGCGTTTTGGCTATGTCAAATCCGAAGGCTTCGAGTGACGGACGCACTTTTTCCGGGTGTCGGCATGGTGTGCCGCAGTTACGCGTACACTCGTTATCTGAGCAGTGAAGACATTTACCTATATAGGCAAATGAACGCCCTCCATATTTCCGTTCCATATCCAATAATTCGCTCTCGATTCGTATCCGTTCCGGTAAAATGAGTTTTTGTGTATATTCAATCGGAATATCTTTGTCTTCAGGGATTATCTTCGTTGCCATAAGATGTGCATACTTGTATTGTCGGAGAAACGATTCCGTATCAAAATCAAATGGAGGACACCCCCAACTTTTACCGTAATTGGTACATTGTTTGCAAAGTTCAAGAAAATGTGGTTCGTCACGGAATTCGGCGATATATCCTTCAACAGTGATGTCTGAAGTAAAATTTTCTACAGTGTATATACTCATTGTTTCAAAATCATTGTACCGCATAAGGAGTCGAAACGGATGTTTTCATTTTGGAAAAGTCTGTCAATGTATCCGCTTTTCTGCATTTCAGACGCGGTCAAGCAACTTAAATTCGGGGTATCTAACAATGCTATCGAATCGCACATGGACAACGCGATGTCAAGTTCATGTGTCGAGAACATGATACATTTTTTCTCGTCGTGGACAAGCCTACGAAGCAACGCCACAAGTTCGTAGCGATTAGGCATGTCAAGAAAGGAAGTCGGTTCATCAAGGAGAATGATAGGAGTATCCTGTGCCAATGCACGAGCAATCATCACACGCTGGCATTCGCCATCCGACATTTTATCCATCGTGCGGTTTGCATAAGCCTCCATTCCCACCGAAATGAGCGATTGCATGACTATCTCCTTATCTGTTTCTTGCATCCTACCTATCCAGTTGGTATAAGGAGCACGGCCTATGGCTACGACATCCTTGCACCGCAGGTTGGCGATGCGCGTGCGCTCGGTCGTGACGACAGCCAGCGTTTTTGCCATATCTTCGGTTTTCATGCAGGCGATGTCGTGCCCGTCGAGAATGATTTTTCCGGAATAACACCGGTTCAGACCGGCTATGGCGCGGAGCAACGTCGATTTTCCTGTCCCGTTTCTTCCGATAAGGGCTGTCAGTTGACCTTTTTTTATCGTGGCATTTACCTCGTGGAGCAACGAGTTTTCTTTGTAACCTATGGAAAAATGCTGTAATTCTATCATGCGGTGATGGATTTGTTGCGTAAAACCACCCATACGACGATTGGGATTCCCAATAGAGCTGTAATGGCGTTGATCGGCAAGGTGAATATTTTAGAAATGATGTCGCAAAGAAGCAATATCGATGATCCCGAAAGAATTGTTCCGGGCAGAAGGACATGATGATCGCTATTTTGGAAAAGCATTCTTGTGACATGAGGCATAGCGAGACCTATGAAACCTATCGGACCGCAAAAAGCGGTTATCGTTCCGGCGAGCAGCGTTGTCGAGAGAAACAACAGGCTGCGTGAACGCCGAATATTCAGTCCCATTGTTACGGCATATTCCTCTCCGAACAGCAGGAGGTTAAGCGGTTTGATGGTCAGTACCGCCAACAGCAGTCCGGCAAACACCGATGGAACAAGAATCAGAAGTTGTCCGGAGGTGACGTCACCCAAAGCCCCCATCGTCCAAATGACAAAGGCTTTCAGCGATTCCTCTTTGCTGAGGTACTGCAATATCTGCACGACAGCACCTACGCCCGATGAGAACATCATGCCCAGAATCAGGATTACCATGATGTCTTTTATTCGCTGTCCGACGGCAGTTATCACGAGCAACACGACAGCCGCACCCACCCACGCTGCTCCGGCAATGCCTATTGATGAACCGATCCCGGCAAGTACCACAAGTGCCACACCGAGACTTGCACCGGAACTGATGCCAAGGACATAGGGACCGGCAAGAGGATTACGGAAGAGGGTCTGCATCTGAAGACCGCTGACCGATAAGGCAGCCCCGGCCAACAGTGCCACTATAGCTTTTATGAGGCGTATGTTGAGTACGATTTTTTCCGTGGCACGGGAACAATTTCCCCCGGTCAGTGCTGCCCATACATCGCGGATCGGAATGTTGACAGCTCCCACGGCCAAGTCCAGTAAAAAAAGACCGACCGTGAGCGTAATCAATATGGAGAATAATATAGTCGAACGGGATCGCATCTATTTCAGTTGCTTGTAATACACACACTCTTCCTGCACCAGTTCAGGATGGAATATCTTCACGAGGTCGCGGAGCACGATGTCAGGATTCACGACGGCAGACTCGTAATAGTCGTTACCCCCGGCTGTGTTGGTACGGGCGTTGTTGTTATACACCTCTCCATTTTTGAAACATCGGGTATCGGTGAATTTCGGACATGATGCCTTCAAGTCGTCAAGGGAGTTCGCCATTCCCACGTTCAGCCACATGTCCGCATCCGACGCGAGCAGATATGCTTCTTCTAAGTCAATGGGGATAGAAGCGTTTCCCGTGTTCTTCTGGTAGATATAGCGGCCTCCCGCATCAGTAATCAAGCGGGCTACATAACTTTGGGTTGAAGGCATGAACCACGAGTCGCCATAGGGAACATTAAGCATAACCGAAGGAGTGCCGAGGGTACTGTCGGCCACTTTCTTTTTCAAGGCGTTGTATTTGACCGGGATTGCGGCAAAGGCTTTTTCACCCTTCTCACGTTTTCCTGTGACTTCTGAAAGCACTACCATCCATTCGGCCTTGCCGAGAGGCGACTCTTCAAGATAATCGCCGACATACATGAACGGTATGTCGAGTTCTTCGAGTTTGCTTTCCATTGCGCTTGCGCCGTTCACCCCATAGAGCAGAACGAGGTCGGGATCGAGCGAGAGCAGCAACTCGTAGTTGATGTTCCCTTCATAGCCGACATCGCCAATACTGTCGCGGCGGGCTTGGATGTCTGGGTTGGAAATGTAGTCGATTCCCGAAACGCCGGTTATACACCGGACTTCACCGATTGCGTCAAGCATGGCGATATGAGTGGAAGACATCGCCACGATGCGTTTGGCGTCTCCTTTGAGTACCTGTCCTGCAAACCCTTCGGGAACCTCTTCACCGTTGCGGACGATAAACAGCCATGTGGTTACACTGTCCGCTCCCTGCCAGGGATTCCTGACGGTTATCAGTACGCTTTCCTTCCCGCCCGCCCCTTTGATGTCGAAGCCGGAGGCATATTCGGGAGCATAAAGCAGCAGGTTGAAATCATTGATTTTTGAGCTTTTGTTGTGGCAGCCTGTAAATGCCAGAGAAAGCAACAAAATCAGGCTTAAATTCTTTAATGCGTTCATATTGATGCAGATTATCGTTTACTATTTTTGTTTTTTCCGAACTTGGGTGTTATGCCGATGAATATCTCGAAATTGATGCCCGGCATGGGACGGGACAATACGGAAAGGTATTCTTCATCGAACAGGTTGTTGATGCTGCCCTTTAGCGACAGATCGGCCCATCGGAAAGAGAGCTGTTTTTCCAGTGTCACGTTATTCATGAAGTAAGGGGGCAGATAGCCCGTCAGGGTATAGTCATTACTCGACATGGTATAACGCTGGCTGTAATAACACCATTTGTAAAGCAGGCTCCATGTCCGCCATGACAGACGTCCGGTCACCGTTGCGGAAAACTCCGGCACGTATGGCAACTGTTTGCCGACGGATTGGTCTGCCGGACTCATCGGTTCGCTCTCGTTGATCGAGGGAGTCCACGAGAAAGTTCCGTTCATATCCAGTTTCCAGTCCTTTCCGAGCATTATATCAAGGTGGGCGTTGGTCTCTGCCCCGTAAGCATGTACCTTTTTGAGGTTTCTGGGGGAGAAGAATCCCTTGGTTGTGGGTAGCCAGATGATCCAGTCGTCGATGTGCGAATCGAACCAGTTGATACCACCGCTCAAAGCATATACATTTTCTTTCCCCACCGAGAACGACAACCCCACGTCGTATGTGAAGCCGTGCTCGCTTTTCAGGTCGGGATTACCGCCCGGCAGAAAATAGAGGTCGTTCAGCGTGGGAAAACGGTAGTTCCGGGAGATGGATGCTTTCGCCACGATATTGCCTTTTTTCGACAGTACCCCGTCGATGAAGAAAGCCGGGATAACCGGGGCCCATTCCGTACCGAACATATCCTCGCGAAGGACAAGCGAGGCGGCAAAACGATCGACAGGCCGCCATTTCGCAGAAACGGAACCGGAAAACTCGACACGTCCCTTGTCATACCCGACAACAGCCTTGTTACCTTCCTGCGAGATGATATTTTTGTCCGCGCTTTCCACCAAATGCTGGTGTACGGAAACACCGGCCGTGAACAGCCATTTCTCTGAAGGAGCATAATCCCCGTCCGCACTTCCGTAGAACGTGTTAATCTTACTGCGTGAGCGGGTCATCGAAGCCATTTCGCCGTTTCCCTTGTCCCGCTTGTAATCATAGGCCATCCATGTGTGTATATAGCCGCCTTTTACACCGACCTTCCATTTCTCCCGCACGCGATCCCACGAGAGGACGCCGCGAAACGTCTGCTCCCTTTGGCGGTTCTCGAAGTCCATGTCGTTCCCGTAATCCGTGCTGAGCATCGCCAGTTCCCGGTTGGAATTGATATACCAGGCGTTTAGCCCGAACTTGTCGCCTTCGCCCGTGTTATAATAAATTTCCTGCAAGACGTGCAGATCCTTATAAGCCCCGCTGCGGTTGCGTTCCGTCGGGTAATAGGAACCGATGATGTTCTTGTCCTCGTCATAGATGTTTTCCTTCTTGTCCCGGTTTCGGTATTTGTAGTCGTTGGGGGAAGAGGAATACACCACACGGGTGGAGGACTGCCAGTGTTTGTCACCGTAGGTCAGGCGGAGAAACTCGTCGAACGTGCTGAACGACCCCACTCCCTGCACGTACTGCAACCCGAACCCTTCATGGTTGGCCGGAGAAGTGGAGAGCCTGACCAGACCACCCAAGCCGCCGCCCGTTTCGTTTACCGATGACGTTCCGTGCAGCAGCGAGGCATCATCGATAAAGTAAGAAGGGATGGTGGAAAAATCCGTCATGCCCAGCATCGGGTTGTTAATGCGCATACCATTCCACGTCACTTGGGTATGCGAGGGAGAGGTACCCCGGAAAGCCACGGTGGATAACGTGGCGCGTCCGTAGTTCTTGACAAAAACGGATGAGTTGAATGTCAGCACATCGGCCATAGACAAGGCGATGTTCTCTTTCATGGCGATGGAATCGAAACGGGTTCGTTGCACGCCTATATCCTTCATAGGTCGTTTGCCCACCACCGTAACCTCCGGAATACGTAGTACCCTTTTGGTAATGCTGACGGAATTTTTCTGCTGGGCGGCAAGCAGAAAGGGCAGGCTTACCCCCACGAACAATAGAATAAGATGTCTTTTCATTTTTGTCCTCCTTCCTCGTTATTTCCAGCAGAAAGCTCCCGGAATGATTCCCACGTAAAATTCATCGATCAGCTTGCCTTGCGGCGAATAGCGATACACGATACCTTGTTGCTGGTAATCAATAGCGTCGGCCACATATACCTCCCCGTTGTTGGGATTGACCGTAAGGCCGTAGTATTTGGTGTCCCGAAACTCCAGAAAAGGCCGGACGGGAACACGGTCGGCTTCCACCGGCATTCGCCAAATATCGTTGTTGATCCAGTAAAGTGTATCCCGTGTACCGTTGAGCTGGACTTCCGAAGGCCAGTCGCCCAGCTTAAACTTGAACTGTTTCTCTACGGTGAAAGTCTCGGCGTCTATACGATAGAGAGACGGTGCCTCGTAACCGTATGGGCTGCCCTCGTAACCGCCATCCGTGATGGTCCACATCTTGTTGTATTTGTCCATGACCAGCGAAGTAGGTTGTATGCCGATGGTCAGTTCGTCCACGACCTTGTCCGTCTCCGTGTCGATTTTCAGGATGCGGTTCTGGTACGACCAGCAGTTCACATAGACGTACTTGCCGTATTGTACCATTTGTTCGGTGGAACCCGATTCCATGTCCATGTCTGGACATTCGATATAGCCGGTAATCTCGTATGTCTTGGGGTTGATGATGAAGATACGGTAGTCCCATATCTGCGTCACATAGGCTTTCTCATCCGACAGAAAATGGATATACCGGGGTGAGGTGAAACCTGTGATACGGCCCACTTCCTTGAAAGTATTGATGTCGATGGCGAAAATCACATGCGAGTTGTTCACCACGATCCAGCCTATACCGTCCCGGATAACCATAGACTGGGCCACATCGCCCAACTTGAACCCGTTGGCACGGTAAAACACTTCATTCTCCACTTCGCACGTGGCGGGATCGTAGTAGGAAAGCGTGGCATTGCTGTACTGGAAATTCCCCTCGTTGGTAATGAAAAGACCAGAGGCCGATACAGAGAAATCTTCCATCTCTCCGTAATCCCATTTCATGCAACTGCCGAAAACTGGCAGGCAGAAAAGAAAAAGGCAAATCCGTTGTATTGTTCTGCTCATTGTCATTCGGATAAAAAAGAGTACCCGAATCATTACGGGTACTCTGGTTAAGGTATAAGGTTTAATCCTGCTGCGTATATTGTTTGTCCTTCATATTTTGGAAGGTTGGGTTATACCCACATTTCGTCACGCTCCAACTTTCCCCCGTAATCATTCCGTTTTCTATAAACTTGCCGAAGAAAGTGTAGTCGGTAAATTTCGTCAAACCGTCAAAAACAACCCCATGCAAGGTCTCCAACTTCTCCATGGAAAGTGTTTCCTGAGAAAGAGAAGTCGCACTTTTTATCTGTAGCGTACCATCTATAGTCTGTAATTTATCACAAGTAATGCCTGTTGCTTTATTAACGAACAACCCTTCACCTCCTACGTGAAGCAATTCCGGAATATCCAGCGATTTACTTTGTAAAGATATTGCTAACGAACCCTCTCCCTCTTTATAATATACAGGAGAAGCTGAACAACAAACTTTGGATAGTAAGGGCAAGTTACAACTGGTAAAATTTCCAGATAAATAGAACTGTCCTCCCACTTCTTTCAAGACTGGCATTGTGATTGAAGCAAACATGGGTATTTGGATATATCCATATCCATCTATGATTTCCAAGTCGGGAAATTTGGCATTGCTTCGCATTTGGCCTGTCACATTTAGATTTCCATATACATGTTGAATTGTCGATATGGTATAATCGGTATTGTTGGTGGTTGGCTTACAAGTGAAGTCTTTGATATTCTTGAACGTGATTTCAGGGAACTTATTATTCGTGAGACTGGTGATGACAAAATTTACATTTGACAAATCTTCGGCTGTTTCAATTTTGGAGAGCTGCACCTTGTTTATAATTTCAATCTGGGGCGCTGTTTCTCCGAAGGTTTCAAATCGGGCGTTCGGCAACAGCAGTGTTCCGCTCACATCTTCAAGATAATCCAGCGTGATGCTTCCAAGTGTGGTGATCTTGCTCCAGTCGGGAAGTTGTTTGAGTGCCGTGAAATTCTTTATCTTTATCTGTCCCTTTATCGTTGTCAGTTTGTCCATTCCACCGAAAGCCTGAAGCACGTCATTTCGTTGGGGAACAAAACTACCGGTAGGAGGAGCTTCCATATTGGCTTCCATAATAATACTTCCGTTTACTGTTTCGATTTCCGGAAGGTTGATGGTTTCCAACATCACGGGGACGGTATGGAAATCAAGGCCACCGGTCTCTTTCAGCTTAAGGAAGCTCATGGAAGTCAGCTTGGCAAGATTGTTTACGGACAAGACCCCTCCGACACTTGTCAGTTCCGGTATTTCCAAAGACGCAATCGAACCGGCTGCTGTGTTCTCTTCATTGAGTCCTTGAAGATTCAGATCCTGACCTACAGTAGTCAGAACCGGAAACTCAAAACTCTGTAACGACGACGCATTGAACATCACGCTTCCTTCAATAGTTGCCAGTTTCTCGAATAGGACATACGTCACTTGGTCGTTATATACCGATATGTCTCCGGAGAGCGTTTCCAATGCTTTCATGGAAATCATGTGAAGTTCCGTAGCTTTCGAGGCGACATCGGTCGAACCTACCTGTAAACCTCCGGCAGAAACGATATTATCCAACCCTGTCAAGTCTGCACCGTTGTAACTGTTACGAATGACAATGTTGCCAGTAACCTCTTTCAAAGATGCCAATGCAGATATGTCAGTGATTTTTTCTGCCTCTTCCGCATCAGAGCCGATAATCAGGTTCCCTTTGACAACGGTTGTTTTGGTTGCGGCAAAAGAAGCTACCTCCTCGGTGGTCTTCAACTCCACATCTCCGTCAGATTCTATCTCGCTTTTCACGACCTTATAGGTATATTCGCGGGCATCTCCGTTATAGGATGTCACCCGGAAGGTTCGTTCGTTATCCCAGTCCGTTACCGTTTCAGGATCAGGTATGATTGTTGCAGAAGTTGTGTACTTGAATTCCACTTCGGCGTTGTTCAGCGATACCGTATAGGGAACGGTTATTGTTACTGTATTGTCCGTAATGTCGGCCGTGTACGATTTCCCGTCCACGGTCATCACGACCGATGTGATGAAATTTTCATCTGCATCTTCAGGTATAATTTCATCGTTTTTGTCACACGCTCCCAAAAAGAACAAGGATAGGAGCATGGGAAGAAAATAAATTTTCATACTTGTAATTTTTATTATTTGGTTAGATCCTCAAAAGAAAATACCTCCGTAGAAACTTCGCCCAGCCAGCCGCTTTTGGCCAGAACACCGCATTGTATTTTGATAAAGTCAATATATTGCAGATTGGCTTCCGTTCCATCGGCATGGATGGCATTGGAAATTTTGAAACCGTTCCTTTGTCCGCTTCCATCCACCGTACTGCCGCCTTCTATCTGGTCGTTTCCGAAATTATCCACGTACCCCCAGTCATAACTCTGATTATCCCAATAACCGGTTTGAGAATCTTGGGTGTTGCGGGCGGCCAGACAAGTGCCTGTCAGGGTATAACTGTTTTCCGAAATCCAAGCCGGATAATAATAGTCTTGTGTATGATAAGCGGACAGATAGTCTACCCAGCCGTTTCTACCGTCGGAACTGATCCATTGGACATCCATTTTTTTGCCTTCCGGACGGTAATAGGTCACTTCAAAATTCTGTATTGTTTCTTCCTTGCCTGCTTCAGATCCTTTCAGTTCGTACCACTCGTCATCCGGCAATCCGTTTCCGTTTATATCTTGCATGACCCATACGATACCCGGTTCGGAACTGCCGTCAAAGGCGTTCCCCTGAACACAGAAATCATATTGGTTACCCGAATTGGGAATACTGTGGTCGAAGCCGACGATGATATAACCCCCGAAAGAACCTAAAGAGACGTGCAGTTTGTCTTTCAAACGCTGTGTTGCCCATGCGACAGCCGCTTCAGGGGATGTTTCGTTGCCGGTCATACCGCCTATCGTGCTCGTCTCGTTGATAAATTGGCCGGGAGCTGGGGTATATTCATAGACTTTATTCCAGAGCTTGGAACTTCCCGAGGCCCGGAAGCCGTCTTGTTCCTTTTTGTCCACACAAACGACTTTTACGGTGGCAGTGACAGCCGTTTTCCCTTTGTCGATATTCCTGCTTATTTTTTCCGTCGGTGTGTCTTCCGACACAGTACAGGAGACGGTGTATTCTCCGGGTGCGGACGGCGTGAACTTGAACATGCGTTCCACTTCTCCTTCCATGACCTGACCGTCCACACTCCACTCAAAACGGGGATTGTCGAAATACTCCAACAACGGACGCAGGAAAACAGGACGGTCGGCAAAAGTGTACCTGCCCGTGGATGTTTGCAGGTAAGACGGGGTCGGGAATTTGACAACGTAGGGCATCGTTTCCACGACCTCTACGCTTACGTCTTTCGTTGTTGTCCCATCTATATTGGAAGCGTTGATTGTCACCGTATAAACACCGAGTTCTTTTTCATTGAAAGTATAAGTATTCTCGGTGGAAACGATTTTTCCTTCCCGTACCCATTCGATTTTGAACCCTTCGACATCCGAATGCTGAATATCGGGAGTAAATGTGTAATCGGTATTCCGGACGACTTTTAGCCCCTGCGAAGGTAGTGCCAGTGAGATGACCGGAGGGGTGAGTTCTTTCACTTCTACTTTCAGTTCCTCTTCGGCATAGCCTTCCGCATTGTCTACTCTTAGTTTGACATAAAAATCCCCGCATTCATTCCATGTACGTTGAAGAGACGGACCCGAAGAAACCAGCGTACCGTCTATCGTCCAAGCAAAAAGAGCATCTTCAACATTCTGGTATATCGGGGCGATAGTCAATTCGTGATCGACCTTGACCGTGTAAATACCGGTCTCGCTGTCAAGTTCTATTATAGGTTGTCCTCCTACTTCTTCGGTAATGACTTCATCCTTGTTGCAGGAGGTGAACAGCATACAGGCAGAAATAATAAAATAGTGAAAACGATGCATGATGTGTGGATTTTAGAAAAATAACAGGGATACCCCCGACAGAAGGGATATCCTTGTATTCTTTTTATTGTATGGTGATATCATCAATACAGATATAAGCCGGAGTATTCAAACCGTATGCTCCCGAATCCGAACCCTCGAAGTTGAATTTCACACTTTGCACCCCTTCGGCATTGATTTCCCAATAATCCCATGTCGTGATAGGATCAACCTGTTGTTGGCCGTTACGATAATCGGCTAAAAGACGTTTGTAAGTGCGGATCAGACCGCCATTCGCATCATAACATTCCAGATTCACTTGGAAATACCCTTTCATCTCTTTCAGAGGAGTCGCTACCCCCGTAGAACCGAACTGATTACCATAAGTAATGACACCATAAGTGTATGAGGTGTTGCAGATCCACAGGCCGACCAATTTCCGGGGAACATTGAAATAAAATTCTGGTTTAGCCATCCATGCCTGATTGTAAGCATCCACATATCCGTAAACGACACCGAAATTGGAACCGCTGTGCCCGGCTTCCTTATTCTGTCCTTCCGCTTCCACCGCAGTGTTATAGACAGAACATTGGTTTAGATAAGAATACCACCAGTCTCCGGTATTTCCCGACTGATTGGAGCGGATGTTCCAGTTGGAAAGTGCGATGCCGCCGCTGGAATACTCTGTGCTTCCACCTACAGTATTAAACATTGAAAGGAAGAGATATTCTTCCGGAGTATTGTCGTAAATGGTGGTTACTTGAGGATACCCTTGGTACGAATAAAGATTTTCTCCGGCCGAGGTAGGTCCTGCTAACATGCCGGGATCGAAATCATCGAAAGTGATAGTTAAAGTACCGTCCGGATTTGTCACAGCACGGGTTTGCGAAGTTCCGGAATCAACCGGGTCCATCAAAAAGTCATCGTCCGAGCTACAGCCAGAGAACAAGGCGGTTGCGGTAAATAGACAGGCACCTGCCAGAAAGCGTAATTTTCTTTTCATAGGTCACTCATTTTAATGTAAAACATATTATTAACAAACACAAAAAATTCCCGTTCGTGCGGACTTACACGAACGGGAATATGTCTGTCTTCAAATATTGAATGGCCGATGAGCTATTCCTTATTTGATTACGACCCGTATATCCCGCAGGTGTAAATCTCATTCCGGTCATGGCAGGTCTTCTGACTCGTCCCGGTCATCGTGCCTTCCCGGTATTACACCAGTGGCAAAAGTTCGATGTCCGTTTTTGTGGACTCACAGCAGCGGGTACTGTCCCGGATTTTCACCGGGTTCCCTTTTCATTCGGAAGGCGTAAACCTCCCGAAACCATTTCCCGACTGCAAAATTATCTATATTACATATCAATTCCAAATAATTCATAATATTTATAATAAAACACACAAAGCATGACAACCGTACTGTTTTAATTAGAGCATTCAAGTTTACGACAAACGAAGACGGTAATTATCATACACAATATCCATAAACCAACAAAACAGCTTGCCATTTTCCATAACAATGCGTTCTGGAATAGATAACTGTTAGCTGCAATTATGCAAGCAAAAAAAGCAGACAGAATAATGACTATTAATATCATGCACCAGAAATTAATCCTATAAATTTATGGAAAACAAGTAAGGGAATGGAAGTTCCGTTGCCGCATGGATGCAGGTGAAGGACCTTCTCTTTTAACGTTGGATACGCCAATGCACGCCAACGGAAGACTCTGATATTATCTGTTTGGAAAGGATATAGGATGTGCGTTACTTTGTCGCATATTCAGAATCTTAAAAAGAATTTTAGTATGGAACTGACAATTATTGAAACAAGCGCGTATTAGGAGTTGAGAAAGCTGGTCAGCACGCTGGTCGTACAGATGGGCGACTTCCAGAAAAAGATTGCCCCGCCTGCGCCGGACAAGTGAATGGATGCGCAGGACGTATGTGATGGACTTATGCCCAAACACTTTCTGAAGAGTTTCCAGCAGCATCCCCTTGAGTATGGCCAGAACGGCAAATGCGTGGCGTCCGATGTGCGGGGTGACCTCGCCCCGGAGTTGCATTTCCTGCCTATGATTCCAAGACTGAGCCGCATGGCATTGTATTCACCTACCGGAAAGACACATTCGGGGAGTCTTTCTTTTCATCCGTACCCCTATATTTTTCAATCAGTTCGATAGCAATGGGCAATAATTTTACGACATACGCCACTCCCGTTTTTATACGGTTGCCCATCAGCCATGTACCGCCGTTGGAGTCGGTATGGATATTATCGTATGTTATGGCTTTCAAGTCCACATAGGAAAGACCGGTGAAGCACATGAACAGGAACATGTCGCGCATGGCACGCTGGCGTTTGTATCTCGGTTCTATATGGATTATCCTTTGCAGTTCCTCTTCGGAAAGGAAAGAACGCCTCTTGTATTCGGGCATACACTCGAATGATGCGAACGGATGAACCCGTATCCAGCCTTTTTCCTGCGCGATATACATCAGCCACTTCAAGGTATTGACACGCCCGAAGACAGTGGAGTTTGCCAAAGCGCATGTACCGAGCATCCAGTTGTAGTAATCCTCGATGAATGATTTCTCAAGTTCTTCGATGACAATATCCTCTGCATTCTTCTTGCTTTTCATGAAAAGCAGGAGACTCTTGTAATCGGCAACCAGACCGCAGTAGGTGCTTTCGGCTTTCTCTATGCCGATTTTCTTTTTATACGGTTCCAGCTGTTCCCTGAAAAGGTTCATAAGGGTGTGGCATTCCTCTGAGAAGCCGACATAGCGGTTATAGACTTTCTTGGCTGTAACAAAACTGTCGTGGTCGCAGATGTACTGGTAGTGCCTGGTGATTTGCGCCTTGATATTGTCAAGCTCCTGATTGAGTGTACGGGCCTCCTCGGACTTGCCTTTGGCCCGGTTGGTTTTGACGTCCCACAAAGCGAGGGACATTTCTTTCTTACAACTGAAACCGGCTTGGGTTCCATTGATGGTGATACGGCCCATAATCGGTGTCTTTCCGTTTTTTACAGACTGTTTATTCTCAAAACACTTAGCTATACATGGTCTGCGATAAGCTAAGAGAGATTCCCCTTACACAAAAGCATGGCATCTCCTTGTCGTATCTCGCCTTTATACTTTTATGTATAGTAGTCTACCGGATCGAATGAACAAGACCTATCCCATACATAAACCAATTTAGACTGCTATGTTATTTTTGAGGAAGAAGATGGAATGAGACCAGATACCCTCTTTAAGGCTGACTGTAAGTCGATTAAATGTAGAAAAAGATTGCTTTTGTCACAAGTAAAGTGTATATTTGCATTGAAAGAATCGTTCTTTGACAGAGGCAAAAGAAAACAGAATATTGTAATTCGCTCGTTTCTAAATCGTTACCTGATATTAATTAAACAGAAATAACTGTTTAATTTTCAATTAGATAGAGATTGTATGATGTTTCGCCGTGTAGGAACTGACTTTTACCTCCTCCATTCCCATCAGTCCGGGTAGTCTCGAAAGGTTGAAGTTCAGCTTACGCAAGCAACGGCGATAATCATCAAAAGCTTCTCTATCGAAAGAAGTGGGAGTAAGGATATCCAACAGATAGGGCGAAGATTCTTCCCGGCTCCTATAACGTTCGATAAGCTGACGTGCCTGCGGCATAAGCTTGACACAAAGTTCAGTACCCGTCTTTTGGCGTCGGCATATCAGCAGGTCCCCTTTCAAATCCACTTTGCGCAAGTGAGCAAGGTCTACAAAAGGCATCCCTTGCAGCAACAGCATCAATCGCATTGTGTCCTGCGCCCGGTACACCTCCGGAGGGAGTACAGGACTGGAGAGTCTGCCGGAAGAATACTTTCCGTCAACAACATCACCCAGCAACCGGCTCGTCTGCCCGGCAGTTAATGCCAATTTATGTTCGGAAGATACCCCTGTTTTGAGATTGACAAACAGGCGACATTCTCCCGCCACAACCCCACGATCTACCGCACGGTTATAAATAGCACGCAGCGCACGGATATAAGTAGAAGTTGTGTTATAACTCTTCTGCTCTTTCTCCAGATAATATTGAAATTTACACAAGCTTCTTCGGTTCAGTCCTCCCCAAAATATTTTGCCACCACCTACAGAAGCGGTGAATGCCTGCAAGGCATAGTGATAGATATAGGCCGTCGCAAAACGGTTCTCTTGCCGCAACTCGCCAATAACTTCGTAAACAAAGTCTGTAAAGCTATGCTGTTTCATATAATCCTTTCTTTTTAAGTTCATAATTGAGATTCTTTTTTCGCCATAAACTATATAAAATGAACTACCCTACACAATGTTCAACCGATTTTTTTGTCGAAATAAAAAGGAATGTACTCTCCTTACCCTTATTACCAATGCGGTGCTTCACGGTTTTTCCACACCTGCAAACGATTTTTACCTTTGCAGCGTTTTAATAAAACATATGTGTAAGGTGATGAAATATTCTCTCTACAAAGCGGATGCTGAGGAAGAAAACGAAGATTCTCCGAAACTTGACGAGAAACCCGGAGGGGGTAGCACCAATGAATACACGGCGACGTAACAAAAAGAAACGCTACTACGGATATTAGGAGAACTGAAACTGTTATTTCCACAGGCGAAAATCGTAGGGCATTATCAGTTAAGTGCGGATGTCTGAATCAAGTGTCCGGAGGTTGCGAGGAAGGAGTATGAATGGTTGTAGGGGGGAGATAAAAAAAATGTGCTGCTTCAGGGCGGCACACTTTCTTTTTATTCTGACTTTATTCTTACCATCCGGTTCCATCCCATCCGGCAGCAGTGTACCATGACAAAGTACGATAGAAAGTATTCATAGTAGAATTGCTTGCGCCAGTAGGTATATATGTAGAAAGTCCTTCCGAACCTTCCATAGTAAACATTCTATGAATGATACCGGAATAGTTTTTGAGAGTTGTTTTCCTATATACAACAGCTGCTTCAAAGGCTGTATACCAAGACCGATAATCCGTATTATCTACTCCACCTGTCAAATTTCGGATCAGTTTTTCAAAATCATAATTAGCGTCATCGTTAAAATCATAAGCTAGTATATCACTACGGTCTACTTCCCTTTTCTCTTGAATATATTTAGGAATGATTGTCTTGGTTGCTGCTGCCAAATTATCCAAAGCCGCACTCTTTATCACAGAAGTAGCAACTCCTCCCGTCCAATTCTCATTACTAACAGGAGCAACCCCTGTATAAGATTTTTCATAATATCCATAATACGCCTCTGCTATATTCGTCGCCAAATTTGTTTCAGTAAACATTTCCGGTACTACTGCCTTATAAGGTGCACCCGGTCCCGGAATCTCCGTAGGAGAACCAATAAAATATTCGGCACAGTCACGAAGTTCATAGGCGACTTCCACAGATTGCATATTACATGAGTCAAACAATATGAATTTTAATGGTTTTGGAAAAGCAGAGGACAATGCTTCACGGAAATCCGGTATATTCATCTGAGTCCTACGATAATATCCGATGGAGCGAGAGTTCGCATTATTACTGGCCGGCACCCATGAAGAGCTATGAGACAAAAATACAAACCCATAACTATCTGCCGGGAAATAACTAACTGTTTGGGAAATAACACTGGCCATAACTTCCTTATCCAGCGGATTTTGTTCATCATAAGTAAAAAGAGTATCGGCCACTACTTTACCATTCTTCTGTTTCAATGAAATCAAGTGAGGAACGTCATTTACCATCTCACTATAAACAACCAAATTACACTTGGAATAATCAACCTCTTCCATACCCGCCTTCATATCGCTAAAGTTGACTTTAAAAAGGCTTGATAACTCACTGACTCCATTATCCCCCACGATATAAACCAACACTGTACGTCCTACCTGCTCACGTGGTTCGGGTCCTTCAGGACCTTCGTTTTCATTATTCTCACAAGCTGCAAACAACGCAGCCAAACCCATGAGAAGGGATAATATTTTAATCTTTTTCATTAGATTACCAATTAGTTACGGCTGCAAAGATAAAAAAATAAGAGATGCAAACCTGCATCTCCTATCATATTAACAATTAATCTTTTACTCTTCCGGTTTTATAAAGTGGAATTTATCAGTATCAATCCGTGTTACTGTGGTATTCCTGTTCCTTTTATATTTACTCAGAATCTTCGTTGCCTCTTTCTCCAGTTTTTTCCTGTTTTCTGAGAAATAGATCATACAGGTACTATTCTGTTGCAGTCCGTTATCTTCCACATAATTCTTCAGCTGATAGCTGTACAGATCACGATGAGTCAGAAAACCTTCCTTGCTAACCTTTGCGCTATCCAATATTTGAATATCCGTAAAATACACGACTGTATCCGTAAAGGAAGCGGCAATTCCGAAGGCATAAACTGTTTTTGAGTGGTCTTTCTTTAAAGAGAAAGCCGAGCACATTGTCAACACAAGTGCCATTGCAAATAGTATTTTTACGTATTTCATATCATAAATTTTTAATTGTGGCAAAGGTAACAAAAAAGAGGAAATATCATCTATTTATCATTAAGATTTAGTATTTCTATTCATATATCCATAGCAACACAGGCTTCTTCTCGACTTTCAGCAGTGCATCGACCTTCCGCATCGCGTCATCACAGATCACAGGACATCCCTGGCTAATCCCCAATGGAAGATGCATGGGGTATATCTCCAAAGTCGGTACCGGAGTATACGAATGGAGCACAATGTAACGCTTGAAAGCATTGCTGTTGGTCGATTCCAATCCATGCAGTTTATAATGTACATTAATCCCCCATTTACTATACGAACGGATTCCTACCTTATACTTCCCCAAAGAAGAGCAATAGCTGCCTTCCACATTACTATATACCGGTTTCTTCGGCGTGCTCTCCTTACCATATCCATGAGCACACAGACTTGAATATTTGATGGAATCGCCTTTGAAATCCCAGACAAAGAAACGTTTTTTGCCGGAAGGAATGCTGAAATCTACCAGAAAGCAATAATTCGTATTAAACCCTTTCTCTACGCAATAGGTTTTCGCTGCAAGGGCTTTTTCCCGTAAGGGTTGTTCGGCTTTGGCTACGATGCCAATGTTCAGACCAACAAGCGTGAATAATATCAGAGCAGACTTCTTCATAAAATTGTGCATAGTATAGTATTGACGAATAACGGCTAAATAAAAGTCGCATAAGTACATTCTTCAGATGATTACTCCAAGAAGTGCAACTTATGCGACCCTAATTCTTTTTTTTCAGAAACTGATATTCCTCACTTATCCCAAGTAGGATTTGAGCAATTTACTACGATTACTTTGTCTTAGTCTTCTAATTGCTTTTTCTTTAATCTGACGAACGCGCTCACGTGTGAGACCAAACTTATCGCCGATTTCTTCCAATGTCATTTCTTGTTGTCCGATACCGAAAAACATCTGTATGATTTCTTTTTCGCGTTCGGTTAACGTAGAAAGAGCTCTATCAATTTCCCTCGCAAGAGACTCATTAACCAGAGAGCGGTCCGCCATAGGCGAATCGTCGTTTACCAACACATCCAACAGGCTGTTGTCTTCTCCTTCCACGAAAGGCGCATCCACCGAAATATGACGGCCGGATACCTTCAGTGTATCAGAGATCTTGTCAACCGGAATTTCCAGTTCATCTGCCAACTCTTCGGGAGACGGACGCCGCTCGTTTTCCTGTTCGAACTTTGAGAAGGCTTTGCTGATCTTATTCAGCGAACCTACCTGATTCAACGGGAGACGAACAATACGCGACTGCTCTGCCAATGCTTGCAGAATAGACTGGCGAATCCACCATACGGCGTAGCTGATAAACTTGAATCCACGTGTTTCATCAAACTTTTCGGCGGCCTTGATCAGTCCTAAATTGCCTTCATTAATCAAGTCAGGCAAACTCAAACCCTGGTTCTGGTACTGCTTGGCCACAGATACGACGAAACGAAGATTGGCACGTGTCAATTTTTCCAATGCTACACGGTCACCCTTACGAATGCGCTGAGCGAGTTCCACTTCTTCCTCGACTGTTATCAGGTCCTCACGGCCGATTTCCTGCAAATACTTGTCAAGAGAAGCGCTCTCTCTGTTAGTGATACTTTTGGTAATCTTTAGTTGTCTCATTCTTTAAAAACAGATTTGGAGTGCAAAGTTACGACAAATAATTTGTTAACATACATATTTAGGCAACTTTTTCACTATATTTTCAACTAATAAAACAAAAAAGAATGCCGACAAGTTGTATGACGGCATCCTTTTTCTATTTCATTAGCTTATCCTACAATCTTCTTACCTTAATTTATAACTCATTCCTGAGTCAGGTCTACTGCAAAGTATCCGCGCTTGCCGGACGGGAATACGCCGGTCAGGAACAATACCTGATTCGGAGACTTAACAGCGGCTTTCATCACTTCTTCCAGATCACTTACTTTGCGCATCGGCTGGTCGTTAGCTTTCAGGATGATGAAACCTTTGCGAACTCCTGCATCTGACATCTTACCGGAAGAAACGCCTGTCACTTGCAGACCATAGCCGAGATTCAGCTGTTTCTTCAAGTCATCCGGCAGTTCTTTGAATGCAGCACCCAGAATTTCCATACCAGCTTCCTTCACGATCTTGGTAGTACCCTGTTCGTTCTTCAGCGTCACTTCTACTGACTTTTCTTTCTTGTCACGAACTAGTTTCACAGTTACCTTATCGCCCGGACGGTGTTTAGCCAATGCTTCCTGCAAGTCGGCAAAGTTATGTACTTTCTTGTTATCTAAACCGACAATTACGTCATCCACCTTGATATCAGCACCGGCAGCCGAACCGTTATCAACGATTTCGCGTACCCATACGCCGTCTACCACGCCAAATTCTTTCGCTTTATCACGCAGTGTAGTACCGGACTTATCGATAGGACTCTGATCTTCCATGATGCTGCTGCCCAAAGAAGCTCCCTTGATGCCAAGGAGGGCACGCTGTACTGTTCCGTATTGTTTCAGGTCGGCAACTACCTTAGTCATAATGCTGGTAGGGATAGCAAAGCCGTATCCGGCGTATGCTCCCGTAGGTGAAGACAACACGGAGTTAATACCTACCAGTTCGCCTTTCGCATTCACCAGTGCACCACCACTATTTCCCTGGTTGATGGCGGCATCTGTCTGGATGAAAGATTCAATACCGCCATTGTATACTCCCAAAGTACGGGCTTTGGCACTTACGATACCTGCTGTCACTGTAGAGTTCAGATTGAAGGGATTTCCTACGGCGAGTACCCACTCTCCTACTTTCAGTGTTTCGGAATCTCCAACCGGAATAGTAGGCAGATCATCATCAGACTCAATCTTGATCAAAGCAAGGTCTGTGCTCGGGTCAGTACCGATCACACGTCCTCTGAACTCACGGTTATCATTCAGCTTCACACTGATCTCATCGGCACCTTCAATTACGTGATTGTTGGTTACGATATATCCGTCTTTGGAAATGATGACTCCGGAACCAAAACCAACACGAGGCTGGGATTGTACCTGACGCTGCTGTCCGCGTCCGTCTCCAAAGAAGAAGTCAAAAATATCCGGCGCTTGCTGAACGGTTCTTGTTTTAGCTTCCTGAGTAGACTTTATATGTACGACAGCATGAAGCGAATTCTCCGCAGCTTGTGTCAAGTCAACCGGTTGAGCGTTTACCGCGTCAAAAGCAGCCAATTTGACATTGGGATTCTGCTGGAACATCTCATTAAAAGATGTCTCTTTGGCAGCATCATTGGATTGCAACAATTTGTAAGTTGTCAATCCTGCAACTCCTGAGCTAAGAAGAATAATAGCTCCTACTCCCAGAATGTTCTTTGTTGTCTGTTTCATGATTTATAATTCTTTAAAATGTTAATATTCGACATTGTTTTAACTTTTACGACGTTAAAATAATAACAAATATCGTTCACTTATTCTACTTGTCACTCTTTTTTGTCCTCTTTTAACAGAGAATATTTGAGGCTTAACAGCGCTTAACGACAGCAACTGACAAATTTACATTCGTTGTATGTCAGATGGCTTTAACAGTCTGACATTCATTCAGTAAGATCAGATTTTCATGACACCGATTCCGGGTAAGTCATTCAAGGTGATTTTCCCCTTCACCACTTCTACCCCTTTAAAGCGATCGTTGGAGATGAGCAGGTTGCCATCGAGATCGGCAAAATCGACCGCCGGAGAAAATTGCGAGGCAGCAGATATCGCACACGAAGTCTCCGTCATGCAGCCCACCATCACGCGCATTCCCAAAGCGTGCGCCAGCGTCACCATCTTCCATGCTTCACGCATACCGGTACATTTCATCAGTTTGATGTTGATTCCCGTAAACGCACCTTTCAAAGCGGCCACATCCTTTAAACGCTGTAACGACTCATCGGCAAACACCGGCAGAGGGCTTTGCTGTGTCACCCAGGCAATGTCATCCAGTTGTTCCTTCGGCATGGGCTGCTCTATCATTACAATCCCCTTCTCTTTCAGCCAATGGATCATATCGAGCGCATATTGGCGGTCTTTCCATCCCTGGTTGGCATCTATGGCAATCGGAAGATCTGTCACCGAACGGATCGTCTCTATCATTTCCTTATCGTTGTCTCTCCCTAGCTTTACCTTTAATATATTAAACCGGTCTGCACACTCTTTTGTTTTGGCGCGCACCACATCGGGCGTATCAATACCGATCGTAAAGGTGGTGGAAGGGGTCTTTTCCTTATTCAATCCCCATATCTTATGCCACGGAGCTCCCAGCAGTTTTCCCACCAAATCATGAAGGGCAATATCTACCGCTGCCTTTGCCGCCGTGTCTTTCGGCGACAGACTGTCAACGTATGACAAAATGTCCTCTAACTGAAAAGGATCACTGAATTGCTCCAGATTTACTTTTTTAAGGAAGTTCATCACCGACTCCACCGTCTCCCCAAGATAAGGGGGCATTGACGCCTCTCCATATCCGGTCACTCCCTCATATTCGATTTCTACCTGCACATCGGGTGTGGTGGTACGCGAATAAGTGGCTACCGTAAAGACGTGCCTCAACTTTAACTCATAAGGGAAAAAAGTCATTTTCATCTTCCCTCCCATACCCTGTTTGTTTATATGAATGGTGGAAGCTATAGATTCTCCCGCCAATACCTGACTGACAGCTATTCCGGAGCCTAAAGTTGCAAAGGCGGCCGTTTTCAGGAAATCTCTTCTATTTGGCATTTGTTGAATGGATAATGGATAATTGATAATGATTAGTCATATAGATAATAGGGGTTATGGTCAGTGGTATTCATGCCTTTCTCCTTATTTATATAAGGCAGGAAGCGAGTGGCAAAAAGCAGACGGCCGGTGTTGAACTCGTCGTAGTATTCGTCTTCGGGATCAAAGCTGCTGACATGTACGTCTCCCAGGGCATGGATGAAGCGTTTGTTGCCCAGGTAGATGCCTACGTGCGAGATGCCTTCTTTGCGGTCGGCTGTGGCTTTGCGACCGAAAAAGACGAGGTCTCCGCGTTGCACGTTGGAGAAATCAGGAGCGATTTCAATGCGTTCGCCTACATAAGCCTGTTGCGACGCATCTCTCGGGATGATTATATCGTGCATAAAAAGCACTGTCCGGACCAGACCGCTGCAATCGACTCCTTTCGAAGAAGTTCCCGCCCACAGATAAGGGATTCCGATCATTGTATAGGCGGTTTGAATAATGCTTTCGACATCCTGTTTCAATGAAGCTCTCCACTTCGTTTCGGGTTGTGAAATATGTTTGGATATATATGCCTGGCGACCGTCGGGATAAGACACTTTGTAAAAGCGCCCTTTGCTCCCCTCCCACTTCAGACGGTTGCCGGCAACGACATCCGATACGGTCTGAGAGTCATCATCCGGTTTTTCGTACGTAAATCCATAATGGGAAGTCACCACGATCTTCTCAGCACGGTTCCATTCATTGTATTGATCTTTCGACATCGGAGTAATCACCATCCGGTGTACCCATCCCGTATAGTCATCCGGAGTCTGAATCTCATACCAGCCGGTATATTGCAATACCTTGACCGGCATTCCGAGCAGCGCCTGCGTACTCATCCCGGATGTAAACTTACCTTCATCGCGCATATTACAAACAGAAATGTGCACTACCCCATAAGCCGAATCAGCAGGCATGGGACGTATTTCCTGAGCTTTCAGACTAACTACCGTTACTACCAGCAAGCAATAGAAAAAAAGGATATTTTTCTTCATTGAATCATGATTTAATGATAGCAAAGGTAGAAATTATTTCTATTTGTGACACTTTCTTTGGCTAAAACAAAATAAATGACGTACTTTTGCAGTCTAAAGCAGTTGGCCGGTCTGTCGCGTGCGCGTTTCGCGCAGGAGGAAAGTCCGGGCAACACAGAGCATCCTACTTCCTAACAGAAAGCTGTCCGCGAGGGTAGAGTAACGTAGAAGAAAATAACCGCCGCTCCTTTCGGGGAGAGGTAAGGGTGAGAAGGTAGGGTAAGAGCCTACCAGTCGTATGGTGACATACGGGCTGTACGTCTTAGGAGTTGTAAGGTCATGTAAACCGGCGTTATGAGAGCTGCTCGCTCCATGTCGGAGGGTAGACCGCTAAAGTGTCGTGGTGACACGCCACTCAGATAAATGACAGGCACCTTATATCTATAAGGTACAGAACTCGGCTTACAGGCTGACTGCTTTTTTCTTTTTTAAACTGCTTTTTTAAAATTCTGAGCCATGAAGAAGAAAATCACCGATATATGGAAATTCATCACGTATGACATCTGGCGCATCACGGAAGATGAAGTGACTAGAACGAAATTCTCGCTCTACAATATTATCAAAACCATCTATCTCTGTATCAACCGATTTACTAAAGACCGGATGGCAAACAAGGCCTCAGCACTGACATACAGCACACTGCTTGCTATTGTGCCTATACTCGCCATCCTATTCGCCGTGGCCCGTGGATTCGGATTTGATAATCTGATGGAGCACCAGTTTCGGAGCGGCTTCGGGGGAAATATAGAAACGACGGAAGCTATTCTTTCTTTCGTCAACTCCTACCTCTCGCAAACCAAAGGCGGTATTTTCATTGGGGTAGGTCTGGTGATGTTGCTATGGACCGTGATCAATCTGGTGAGCAATATCGAAATCACTTTCAACCGTATTTGGGAAGTAAAGAAGGCGCGTTCCATGTACCGGAAGATTACGGACTATTTCTCCATGTTCCTGCTCATGCCGATTCTGATTGTGGTATCGGGCGGTCTTTCCCTGTTTGTGAGTACCGTGCTGAAGCAGATGGACGATTTCGTTTTATTGGCTCCCGTCATGAAGTTCATGATCCGCCTTATCCCATTTGTATTAACTTGGCTGATGTTTACGGGCTTGTATATCTTCATGCCCAACACGAAAGTGAAATTCAAGCACGCTCTGATTGCAGGTATCCTGGCAGGTTCCGCTTATCAGGCCTTCCAGTTCCTGTATATCAACAGCCAGTTATGGGTATCGAAATACAATGCTATCTACGGTAGCTTCGCCGCCCTCCCCTTGTTTCTGCTTTGGCTGCAAATCTCATGGACCATCTGTCTGTTCGGAGCTGAATTGACGTATGCCGGACAAAATATCCGCAGCTTTAGTTTCGATCAGGATACCCGCAACATCAGCAGACGTTACCGGGACTTTATCTCTATCCTGATCATGTCGCTTATCGCCAAACGTTTCGAAAGGAATGAACCGCCCTATACAGCAGCAGAAATATCGGAAGAGCATCAAATCCCCATCCGGCTGACTAATCAGGTACTCTATCAATTACAAGAAATAGACTTGATCCACGAGGTAGTGACCGACCAAAAAAGTGAAGATATCGGCTACCAGCCCTCTATGGATATCAACCAACTGAATGTAGCCATCTTGCTCGACCGACTGGATACTTATGGGTCCGAAAACTTCAAGATCGACAAGGATGAGGAGTTTAATGACGAATGGAAAGTACTGACTGAATCCAGAGAAGAATACTATAAGAAGGCAAGTAAAGTACTGCTGAAAGACCTATAAAAACGCCTTTAAACGTCTTTGTTTTTTACCAATTCTCAATTTTGAGAATTGTATTTAGACAACTATCTTATAATCAACAGATTAAAGACTGCAACTTTTTCCTTTAAAAGAAACAGGCCGTTGGTTTTAAAGGAAAGCCTCGTTGGTTTTAAAGGAACGACCTCTTCCTTTTAAACCAACGAGGCTTTTTACTGTATATCTACTCCGGCAAGTCCAAGGAGTAATCTTTTTTTCAATTAGTATTGATTATAAGAAATGACCTTTTCTTTCGGCTTCCTCATCTTCTTTCGTTTCTCTTTCACCGGATACCCGATTGCAATATCCAGCAATAAACGTTTGGAAGCAGGAATACCTGTCAATTGCTTGATCTCTTTTTCATCAAACCAGCCCAAGATGCAGGAACCCAGTCCTTCATTCTCTGCAGCCAATGTGATATGAGCAGCAGCGATTCCAATATCAATCAGCGGGAAATGCTTGCCTTTTACTTTTCCTCCAAGCAAGGATGTAATATTGGCAGACTCTTCTACAACCAGAATATGTACAGGGGCATCTTTGGCGAACTTATTCATGCCTAGTCCGGCTGCCGCCTTCCCCACTTTTGAAGCCAGCTCATGGTCCGTCACGACCACAAACTTCCATGGCTGCGCATTGCAGGCAGAAGGAGCCAGACGAGCAGCTTCCAGAATGCGCTCCAGCTTCTCCGCTTCTACCGGACGCTCTTTATCATACGCCCGGTCACTCTGACGAGACAGTACCAATTGCAGAAAATCCATCAGACATCTATTTTTTAATTATCTATACTGAATCATCCGGCTGATATACTTACCGATGATATCAAATTCGATATTCACTACGCTACCGATTTCAAATGTATGAAAGTTGGTATATTCGTAAGTATAAGGTATGATAGCTACCTGGAAAGTATCATCCGTCGGATTGCATACCGTCAGACTGACACCATTAACAGTCACCGAACCCTTGTCTACCGTGATATAGCCACGTTTCGCCATTTCTTTATCAAATGCATATTTAAATGTAAAATACCAGCTTCCTTCCGCATCCTTGATTTCCACACAAGTAGCCGTCTGATCTACGTGTCCCTGCACGATATGTCCATCCAGTCGGCCATTCATCATCATGCTGCGCTCTACATTCACCTTATCACCCACTTTCAGCAAACCAAGATTCGAACGGTCCAGCGTTTCTTTCATGGCAGTTACCGTATACGTATCATCGGTCAGACTCACTACCGTCAGGCATACTCCGTTGTGAGAAATACTCTGATCAATCTTCAGCTCATTTACAAACGAACACTTAAATGTAAAGTGTATATTCTCCTGGTCTTTCACCAGTGCTACCAAAGTAGCGTACTCTTCTACGATTCCAGAAAACATAATGTTATTTATTTTAGTACGGCTCAAAGATACAAATAAGGAAGGAGCTTAAAAAATAAGAGCAAAAAAAAATGGGGCTTTTCACAAAGCTCCATTTTTCAGTTTTCAATAGGTATTAGTTTTTTTTAAAGGTAAAAAGATTGTTTTCAGGATAACGGTGCAAATATAGTCGCTTTTACTGATACTCTCCAAATTATAAAACATGTCATATAACATCTTTTTGAAATTTCTTTGGATTTATTATCATTTGACGCAAAACCGCCCATAACTTGTCCGTTACAAGGGACAAATATAGGATTATTTTCTAAGTAGCCCTAATTTTTGTTTAAAAACATGCAAAAAATTACGATTTCGGGTAGTTTTCGTCCACTTTTCCGCTATGTTTTAAGACTTTCGCATCAATAAAGAAGACTATTTCTTCGGCTATATTAGTAATATGGTCGCCCGAACGCTCCAGTTTGCGGAACACACCAACCAAGTCAACACAAATATGCGCCGTCTCCGGATGTTCACGGATATAATCTGCCAAGATGCCTGTGGCTTCCGCATTGATATCATCCAGCAGATTATCTTTGCCGAATACCGCCGTTGCCATTTCAATGTTCTCTTCGTTCAAGGCACGTTTTGCCAGTTCCAGCATGGACAATACCTCTGCCTGCATCTCTCCCAAACGCAGACGAGTCAGCAAATCGGCATCCAGCACCGGTTCTTTACAGCGAATAACGAAACGGGCTATCCCTTCTGCAAAGTCTCCCAGACGTTCCAGATTTGTATTGATTTTCAGCATTGCCAACACAAATCGGAGATCAATCGCCACCGGATTGTACAATGCAATGATATCCTCTATATCACTGTCGATCTTCAGTTCAAAGGCATTCACCCGACGTTCGCGAACCATTACCTGTTGTGCCAGTTCCTTGTCAAGTGTCATGACTGCTTCCCCTGCACGGTCAAGCTGATTGTACACCAGTGTCCACATTTCATCTACTTCTTTCTTCAATAGAATGAGTTCCGATTCTATAAACTTTACCATAGTCTATTTATATATAAATGATTAATATTCTCGTTTTTCACAAACACTCCGGTGACGCTTAGCCGAAACGTCCTGTGATATAATTCTGGGTAGCCTCTTTCTCAGGGTTGGTGAATATCCTTTTCGTATCACCATACTCTACCATCTCTCCCAAGTAGAAGAAAGCCGTCTTGTCACTGACACGTGCCGCCTGCTGCATATTGTGAGTTACGATCACGATTGTATAGTCCTTCTTCAGTTCATGAATCAGTTCCTCTACTTTGGCCGTAGAAATAGGATCGAGCGCGGAAGCCGGTTCATCCATCAACAGTACCGAAGGAGATACCGCCATGGCACGGGCAATACAGAGACGTTGCTGCTGTCCGCCGGATAAAGCATAGGCAGACTCTTTCAGTTTATCTTTCACCTCATCCCAAAGCGCAGCCCCTTTCAGCGTCTCTTCTACCCGCTGACGGATGAAAGCGTTATCTTTCACTCCATTGACGCGAAGCCCGTAAGCGACATTCTCGAATATGCTTTTCGGGAAAGGGTTAGGGCGTTGGAAAACCATGCCCACATTCTTGCGAAGCTCGTCCACTTCCACCCCTTTGGCATAAATATTATGCCCGTCAATCCGGATTTCACCTTCCAGACGGGTAGCGGGAATCAAGTCGTTCATCCGGTTGAAAAGACGAAGGAAAGTCGATTTACCACATCCCGACGGTCCGATAAAGGCAACTACAGACTTTTCTTCAATCTCCATGCTGATCCCTTTCAAGGCATGAAAATCACCATACCAGAAGTTTACATCACGCGCATCTATTTTTATTGTATCCATATACTTATCAATTCGTTTTTACTCTTTTCTCGAAATATTTTCTCAATGCATTTGCCAGCAGATTAACCAGAAGGATAATCACAATCAGTACCAAAGCCGTACCATAAGCCAACGGCAACTGCGCTTCCATATCCGTTCCGCTGGTCGAAATCACATACAGGTGATACGGCAGCGCCATACACTGGTCCAGAATACTCGTCGGCAACTGCGGCAGGAAGTAAGCGGCACAGGTAAACAGAATCGGTGCCGTCTCGCCTGAAACACGTCCCAAAGCAAGGATTAATCCCGTAATGATGTTCGGCATCCCCATCGGAAGAATCACATGCCAGATCGTCTGCAATCTGGTAGCCCCCAATGCCCTGCTTCCTTCACGCATACTGTCGGGAATCGCTTTCAATGCCTCCTCCGTAGTACGAATAACCAAAGGTACGCAAAGTAAACCTAACGTCAAAGAACCCGCCAGAATACTGTCACCAAAGCCCATATAATTGACAAACAGCGCCATACCGAACAGACCGAAAACGATAGAAGGAATACCGCTCAGATTGTTCGTCATCACTCGTATAAAACGTACCAGCTTCCCTTTCGGAGCATATTCATTCATATAGATTCCACTCATCACTCCCACTGGAAAAGCGAAAAGCGCACTGCCAACCATCAGATAGAAAGTACCGACAATAGCCGGCCAGATACCTCCGCCGGTCATCCCGTCCGTAGGTGCCGAAGTGATGAACTCCCAACTGATAGCGCCCGCTCCCTTATATATAATGAAACCGAGAATCGCAAACAAAATCAACACTATGCAGAGACTCAACAACCGGAAAATTCCGAAAGCCAGCCTCTGAGAACGGTGTTTCGCTTTATTATTACTTCGTATTTCCATATCACTTGCTACGTTTTATTCCTTTAGAAGAGATATACTCCACGCTAAAGTTGATGATTAATGTTATAAAGAACAGTACGACACCCAACAGGAACAACACTTCGTAGTGCGGTCCTCCTGCCGGAGCTTCTCCCAGTTCCGCCGCAATCGTTGCCGGAATCGTGCGGAGCGGTTCGAGAATCGTTGTCGGTATCACTGCGGCATTACCCGTTACCATCAATACTGCCATCGTCTCTCCGATAGCGCGTCCGATGCCCAACACCACACCGGAAGTGATTCCGGAGATCGAATAGGGAATCACGACCTTATATATGGTCTGCCACTGCGAAGCTCCCAGCGCCAGACTTGCTTCCCGCATCGAACGCGGACAATTGCGCATGGCATCTTCGGTAACTGTTATGATAGTAGGCAGCGCCATGATAGCCAGGATGATACTTCCCGCCAAACCGCTCTCCCCTACCGGCAGATCAAAGAATTTCTGAATCAGCGGAACGATGACGATCAGGCCGAAAAAACCATAAACCACCGAAGGAATACCACTCAGCAGCTCAATAATTGGTTTCAGCCAGTTACGCACCTTCGGATTGGCGACCTCAGACATATAGATAGATACCGAAAGCCCGAACGGAAGTGCAAAAAGTATAGCGAACAGACTCACCCACAAGGTACCCGCTATCAACGGCAGAAATCCGAATAAGGCGGCAGGAGTCGCTGTCGGAAACCATTCGGCACCCGCAAAGACATCCTTTACCGAAATGGTATTATCCTTAATAAAATGCACTGCATCGGGCTGCACTATAAATTTCTGCGGGACAAAAGCCACGATACCGGGCGTATTCTCCACCAACTGCGTGATTCTTTCGCCGGCATACTCGTAAGCCGGACCCAGTTCTTCCTCCGTATAATACTCCGTGATGTCTTCCAAACGAAAAACCCGGATAGGGAGATCCTCCCCACCGAGTTCTTTCCAGTTCGTTATCTCCTCGTCGAAAACGTCCTTTATCTGAGCAGGACTCAGCGTATTTACCTTATTGCCTTTGTTCAAAGCCAACACGTACCCTTCTTCAATCACCTTGCTATTGAACAGCCCGAAAGCCTCCGTAAACAGGAAAAGCACGATCAGCAGGATTGTAATACTTGTTACGAAACCGCTACAAGTCAGAATTCCTTCTATTATTTTCTCAAAAATCTTCTTCATACCTATTGGTTTTCTGATGCAAAGAAAGCAACTCCTTATTAAGGAGGTGTGACTAACGTTTGAAGGAAGTATTTCAATGCTGTTACATTTGTGTTACAAACATTATTTCTCCCTTATCTGAAACAAAAATGTAATATGTGATTGTTTTATTTGCACCAACAATAAAAAGAATAATTATGAAAGTGAGAAGAAATTTATTAATCGCCCTTTCCCTTCTGTCTCTCAGCGCCAACGCACAGCGTATCAAAGGCAGCGACACCGTATTGCCTGTTGCCCAACAAACAGCAGAGCGATTTATGAATCAGCATCCGGATGCGCGGGTCACTGTCACCGGAGGAGGCACCGGGGTCGGCATCTCCGCACTGATGGATAATACGACGGATATTGCCATGGCTTCCCGTCCGATCAAATTCAGCGAAAAGATGAAAACCAAAGAAGCCGGACAAGAGGTGGACGAGGTGATCGTAGCCTACGACGCCCTTGCCGTAGTGGTGCACCCTTCCAATCCGGTGAAACAGCTCACCCGCCAGCAGCTGGAAGATATCTTCCGCGGAAAAATCACCAACTGGAAGCAAGTGGGCGGAGACGACCGCAAAATAGTTGTCTATTCCCGCGAAACCTCTTCGGGAACTTACGAATTCTTCAAGGAAAACGTGCTGAAAAACAAGAACTATATGGCAGGCAGCCTTTCCATGCCCGCCACAGGTGCTATCATCCAGTCCGTCAGCCAGACGAAGGGAGCCATCGGGTACGTCGGGCTGGCATACGTATCTCCCCGCACCAAAACGCTTTCCGTTTCGTATGACGGAAGCCACTACGCCGCCCCGACAGTGGAGAACGCAACGAACAAGACTTATCCCATTGTCCGCCCCCTTTATTACTATTATAATGTGAAGAACAAAGAGCAGGTAGCTCCTCTGATCAACTTCATTCTTTCGCCCGAAGGACAGGAGATTATAAAAAAGAGCGGTTATATTCCAGTAAAATAAAAAAAATGTCCTACTTTTGTAGCCTATAAATAGAGTTAACATTTTAACGTTATGACAGATATTAAAAACGAAGACACAGGCGATAAGAAAAGCCTGAACTTTATTGAACAGGCAGTAGAGAAGGATTTGAAGGAAGGTAAAAATGGTGGAAAAGTGCAGACCCGCTTCCCGCCCGAGCCGAACGGATACCTTCACATCGGTCATGCCAAAGCTATTTGCCTTGATTTCGGCATCGCTGCCAGACATGGCGGTGTATGTAACCTTCGTTTCGACGACACAAACCCGACCAAAGAGGACGTGGAATACGTAGAAGCCATCAAAGAAGATATTCAATGGCTTGGCTACCAATGGGGAAACGAATACTACGCTTCCGACTATTTCCAGCAATTATGGGACTTCGCCATCCGCCTCATCGAGGAAGGAAAAGCATATATCGACGAGCAAACAGCTGAACAGATTGCCCAGCAAAAAGGTACTCCCACGCAAGCAGGTGTGAACAGCCCGTACCGTGACCGCCCAATCGAAGAAAGCCTGGAACTCTTCAAGAAGATGAACAGCGGTGAGATAGAAGAAGGCGCTATGGTACTCCGTGCCAAAATCGACATGGCCAATCCTAATATGCACTTCCGCGACCCGATCATCTATCGTGTCGTGAAGCATCCGCACCACCGCACAGGTACTACCTGGAAGGCTTATCCGATGTACGACTTCGCCCACGGACAGAGTGACTTCTTCGAAGGAGTAACCCACTCTCTGTGTACGCTCGAATTTGTGGTACACCGTCCGCTCTATGATCTCTTCATC
Source organism: Bacteroides sp. B1-V-101 (assembly GCF_023656585.1). Lineage (NCBI taxonomy): Bacteria > Pseudomonadati > Bacteroidota > Bacteroidia > Bacteroidales > Bacteroidaceae > Bacteroides > Bacteroides sp. B1-V-101. Next base: position 53,746 of record NZ_JAMOKH010000010.1, read on the forward strand.
GACTGGCTGAAAGAAGGTAAGGATCTGAACGACAACCGTCCCCGTCAGACTGAGTTCAACAAGCTGAACCTGAGCTACACGCTGATGAGCAAACGCAACCTGCTGACGCTGGTAAAAGAAGGATTGGTGAACGGATGGGACGATCCCCGTATGCCGACTATCTGCGGCTTCCGCCGTCGTGGTTATTCTCCGGAATCTATTCATAAATTTATCGATAAAATCGGTTATACGACTTACGATGCCCTGAACGATATCGCATTGCTGGAAAGCTCCGTACGTGACGATCTGAACAGCCGTGCTACCCGCGTATCTGCTGTCATCAACCCGGTGAAACTCATCATCACCAACTATCCGGAAGGACAAGTGGAGGAACTGGAAGCTATCAACAATCCGGAAGATCCGGAAGCAGGAAGCCACATGATCGAGTTCAGCCGTGAATTATGGATGGAACGCGAAGACTTTATGGAAGACGCGCCCAAGAAATATTTCCGCATGACTCCGGGACAGGAAGTACGCCTCAAAAACGCTTACATCGTAAAATGTACCGGATGCAAGAAGGATGAGAACGGCGTAATCACAGAAGTATATTGTGAATATGACGCGAACACCCGCAGCGGTATGCCGGATGCCAACCGCAAAGTGAAAGGTACGCTCCACTGGGTAAGCTGCAACCACTGCCTGCAAGCAGAAGTACGCCTCTACGACCGTCTGTGGAAGGTAGAAAACCCACGCGACGAACTGGCTGCCATCCGTGAAGCAAAGAACTGCGAAGCTCTGGAAGCAATGAAGGAAATCATCAATCCGGATTCTTTGAAAGTTCTGCCGAATTGCTATATCGAGAAGTTTGCGGCAACCTTGCCTGTGCTCTCATACCTGCAATTCCAACGCATCGGTTATTTCAATATCGACAAAGACTCGACTCCGGAGAAACTTGTATTCAACCGCACGGTAGGATTAAAGGATACCTGGGGCAAAATCAATAAATAAAATTCAGCCCTCACAGGCTACTTAAACATAAAAAGGCAGTGCCAAAAGCCGAATAAGGAATAAATCTATGATATTATTCAGGCACGGATTACACGGATTTAAAGAGTTCACGTAACTTACAAGCCGCTTCAATCTGTGTAATCCGTGCCTAAACATCTTTTTAGCGCTGCTTTATTCAAATCAAAATAAATCAGAATGGGGAGAAAAAATTCACCGTCCGCAAATAAAGAACTAAACGAGTTAATCGCTCAATATGAAACGGCAAAAGCAGAAAACCGACAACTCTATCTGGACGGAGACCAACTAGCCGACATTGCTGACCGATACGCTGCCGAACGGAAATTCGACGAAGCGCAAGAGGTCATAACTTACGGCCTCCACCTGCATCCCGACAGCACAGATCTACTGGTAGAGCAGGCCTATCTTTATCTTGATACCGGTAAAATACCTCTGGCGAAAAAAGTTGCAGAAAGCATCACAGATGATTATATTACTGATGTAAAAATGCTGAAAGCGGAACTTCTGCTGAACGAAGGACAACTGGAAGCAGCCCGAAGCACATTAGATACCATAGAAGATACGGATGAACTGGAAACAATTATTAACATCATCTATCTCTATATGGATATGGGATACCCCGAAGCCGCCAAGGAATGGTTGGATAAAGGTACCCCCCGATTCGGTAAAAAAGAAGATTTCATAGCTGTCATGGCAGACTATCTCGCAGGCACCAATGAACTCGAAGCCGCATCGACCTATTACAATCAACTGATTGATATGGACCCTTACAATGCCAGTTACTGGGTGGGACTTGCCAAATGCCGCTTTGCAGCTGAAGACAGCGAAAAAGCAATCGAAGCCTGTGACTTTGCACTGGCTGCCGACGAGACGTTTGGAGAAGCCTACGCTTACCGCGGACATTGCTATTTCTATCTGAACAATTCGGATGCCGCCATTGAGAATTATACAAAGGCGATAGAATACAAAGCCTTTCCTCCCGAAATGGGTTACATGTTTTTGGGGATGGCATATTCCAACAAAGGAGCATGGCAAGAAGCAGACGATTGCTACCAACGTGTCATCGACCGTTTTGTAGCAGACGGAGCCGGCAACTCTCCTCTATTGATAGATACTTATACCAACAAAGCTGTAGCCGCCTCCCAACTAGGCAAGCATGAGGAAGCGCATCTGTTATGTAAAAAAGCCAAAAAGATCCAGCCGGATGATCCCGGTATCCATCTGACAGAAGGTAAACTCTACATGAAGGAAGGTCAGAAAAAAAAGGCAGTCAAGGCTTTTGACAAAGCACTGGTGATGGAACCGAGTGCAGAAATGTGGTATTTGGTAGCTTCGGCCTATTCGGACGCAGAGTACTTATATCAAGCCAAACTCTGTTTTGAAGAGTCATACCGGATTGATCCCAACTATGCAGACGTCACAGAGAAACTGAGTATTCTCAGTCTGATGCATAACGAGATAGACGACTTCTTCAAGTACAACAGTGAAAGTGCCCATCCGATCAGCGAGGACATCATTCTGGATCTGCTGTCCAGACCTAACCAAACGGAGGAAGGCGAACAAATGCTCAAAGAAGTCTGGAAGCGCATGAAGAAAGAGAAAGGAAATAAATAATCATATTAATAAACTTTAGCCCAAAAACACATGGAATCAGTAGCTTTTATCCAGTGGTGTCTCGAACATCTGAATTATTGGACAATCACTTTATTAATGACTATAGAAAGCTCCTTCATCCCTTTCCCATCGGAAGTGATCATCCCGCCGGCAGCATACAAAGCAGCTGTCAATGACGAGCTTAATATTTACTTGGTAGTCTTATTTGCCACCATCGGTGCAGATATCGGCGCATTAATCAACTATTATCTGGCCAAATGGCTGGGACGTCCCATTATTTATAAATTTGCCAACAGCCGCATCGGGCACATGTGTCTGATCGACGAAGCCAAAGTACAACATGCCGAATCTTATTTCGACAAGCATGGCGCACTTTCCACCTTCATCGGCCGATTGATTCCGGCAGTTCGCCAGCTGATTTCCATACCGGCAGGACTTGCCCGCATGAAAATGCACACCTTCCTGTTGTATACCACTATCGGAGCCGGATTATGGAATACAATCCTCGCCGTAATCGGGTATTACCTCTCGACAGTGCCCGGCATCGAAAGCGAAGAACAACTGATTGCCAAAGTAACAGAATACAGCCACGAAATCGGCTATTGCTTCATCGCAATCGGAATATTCATCGTGGGCTTCCTGGTTTATAAAGGAATGAAGAGAAATAAATAATAAGTAATAGGTAATAAGTATTAGGTATTAACCGAAGCTGCTGTGTTATTAGCTTATCCGCACGGTTTAAGACTTAATACTTATTACCTAATACCTATTACTTATTACTTAAAAATTAAACTGCACTCCTACGCCCAGCACTTCTTTGAATTGCAGACGTGATCCTTTGCTGCCGTCTTTCTGAACTATTTTGATATCATCGTCATAGACCATATTGGTGGTTACTGGTGGTTGTCGTTATCAACCCTCCAAGATACAGCTTTAACCATTGTAAATCAGCAACTTGCAAATTCTTGTCTCGTGATACAAAATCAGCGAGGGACAAAAACGGGACAAAAACACGGAAAAATAAAGTCAAGAACACTTTGCCCGAAATATCCCTTGTTGAATACCTCTGTTTCGTTTGCAAAGGTACAAATTTGTACCTTGAAAAACGAGGGGAAATCCCTATTTCTCTCATTCACAACTCATTTTCCTACCATTGTACCCTAAATGTGGTTATTGCAAGCGATTTTGACCTCAAACAGCATGACTTGAGAAAATCGGGTGTTAAATTTTGTTTTGCACTCTGTTGGACATTTTCAAAAACGAGAACTGGCAATAGAACCAAAGATTTGCCACCCCTATTGTCCAATTCCTGACTTTGGGAGTGTTTGAACGATAAATATTTAAAGATGCTGAATTTCAGATGAGTGTCCGACCAATCTACCACGTTACAGCATGGTAAAATAGAACCAAAGAATTGAAAATCAGCACTTTTAATAAGCCATAACGGCTGCTTGAATATCATTGGCAACTATATACCTTTGCAGCCGAAATCGATAACGAAATAAACAAAATATCAGAATTATGACAGAAAAGAACGCATTAAAGATGAACCTCGACCATGAGCGCAAGATAGTGGAGCTTCAGTCGAGAGTGAACAAGTTGGAAAACCTTTGCTATATGACAAAGGAAGTGTTGAACCTTGAAGAGGCATCCGCCTTTCTCGGCATTGCCAAGAGTACGCTCTACAAGATGACGCATCTTAACCAGTTGCCGTACTTCAAGCCTGCTGGCAAGCTCATCTTCTTTGAGAAGAAAGCCTTGCTTGACTGGGTGCGAGGAGCAAGAGCAATGTCGGAGGAGGAGATAAGACTGGAGGCTGCAAACCGTCTGAATGAAATGAACAATAGACCATAGCATCATGACGAAAGATGAACTTGTAAACAGTCTGCAAAAACGTGACCCTCTGTTGGCTAATGCGGTCAGCAATATGGTAGACTACATTTCCGACCGCTTTCCTGCCGCTTACCCAAGCAAGGAACAGACGGAATCCGTCAACGCTTACCTGCATTCAGTATTTGCAGACGGTGACGGAACCATGTCGGAAAGAAACTGTGAGCATCGAAGAATAGCATCACAGAAAATCACCATCAATGCCATACAAGTGCTTGATAGTCCTCAACTTGACCGACTGCAATGTGTGCTTGACCATATCGCATACGACAAGGAGTATTATATGCCAGAAAGAGGCTTCGGCATGAGGCGATAGTTTCTCTTTTCACCGCAGAGATTTTCCGCATGACAGTAACAAAACATTTACACAACTAATATCATACAACGATGAACAGTAATATTTTCAACAGCATTATCCTGAGTAACGGACAAGTAAACTATCTGATGGGTGGCACGGCTGGCATCAATCGCCTTTCATGCCTTTATCAACTCATTCAGATTGTGACACGACAGATTGAAACCTCAAATGAGGTTGGGGAATCCACAACAGAATTGTGGGAAGTGAACATATCTGAGGTGGCTCTATCCAAACTATGGAAGTGTGACCGAAAGACCGTCTCCAAGATGCTTGACCACATGAACAAATTGGGCATCCTTTCTTCTATACAGACAAGACGGGGAAGTGTTCACACTTTGCTCTGCATTTCAGCATGGATTGTTGATGGCAAGAAGTGTGTCAATCCTCACTATGTTCCCATCAACCAAAGAAGTAACTATGACAAGTCAATTTCTTCTGCTTCCACAACCGCATTCCCTAACAAGGAAGATCCACCCATCAAAAATGGCGGTACTTCTCCTACACAACTTGCCAACAGTTCCTTTTCTTCCCTAACTTCTGGAAATGGCGATAATGGCAAGGAGGAAGATGTTCCACCGCCAAGCGTTTCAGACATGGAACTGGAGGCAGAAGCCAGAAGGCAATTCTTCAAGGAACAGATGGAAGCAGAGGATGCCCCACAATTGCTGTTACTTGGGTAATTTGAGAACCGTTATACAATAAGTCTGTGAACATGTGCAGCCACAGTGCGTAGCGTGCATGTGCGTAAACTCTGATAGCAGTGCTATGCAAGAAATACCAATGTCATACAAACGCACTTCGTTTGTCCGTATGCCAATGGACTTCTTGAACGCTCGCAAGCTCGCATTGGGTTGCACACTTTTATAGAAGCAATACTTGGTATGAATAAGAAGAATATAGAAAAGGAGGCACCGAAATATACGAGCCGCCTAATAGTAAGGCTTACGCCACAGCTTCATAAGGAGATAGCGGAATATGCTGCTCTTTGCGGACTGACAACAAGCGCATACGCACGCAAGCGGTTGGAGGGCAAATATCCCAAACAACGCTTGACTGACAAAGAAATGGAGGCTTTGAACAGCCTATCGGATGCCAGGGGCGATATACAGAAATTGTTCGGCTTCCTCAAAGGTCGTCCGCTTACGGAACGTGAGAATATTCTCCGCAGCGAAATCTTCATGAAACGATGGAGAACAAGTGTAGAGGTAATCTTGAACCGCATGATTGAGATAGAGAAATACTTAACACAATAGAACATACGACATCTATGATAGCAAAAGCAAAGGTAATAAGTCATGGCGCAAATGCCATACGTTACTCAGTAGATAAGGACAAGGCGGAGATTGTAAAGACCAATCTCTTGCCCGATGATATTTCCCCAACGGCAATGTGGGCAAGAATGCTTGCCTTGCAGAAGAAGTTTGAGGACAGGTTGAACCGTTATCATCCGCTCAAACGTAACATGATACGTATTGAAGTTTCCCCAACCTCGGATGAAACACAAGGGTGGACGATAGAGGACTGGCAGAGGTTGGCGGATGACTTTATCCGTGAGTTCGATGCTGTTGACCTTTCCGCCAAGTCGAAGCGCAAAAGTGCAAAGGCAACCAATCTCAAAGACAGCCAATATGTAGTTGCACTTCATCGTGACAGCAAGAGTGGCATTATGCACCTTCACATTGATGCAAACCGCATAGACATAAAGGGCAACGTGAACGATGCCCATTACATCTATGAGAGAGCAATGATGGCAGCATCCAAGACTGGACAACAACGAGGTTGGAAAGATGCACAAGAGGTGAGCCAACGAAACAAGGACATGATAGCGCAGGACTGCCTGTCAGTTTTAGCCAGGATGCCACGCTTTGATTGGGGACTATACACAAAATGCCTCACGCAAATAGGATATGATGTCAAACTACAATCCGACAGTAAAGGACAAGTGCGTGGGTATTCCATTAGGCGAGGAAACTCCATTTACAAGTCTTCTGAACTCGGCAAAGGGCGTTGTCTCATGCCGTCAAAGATAGAAAAGACTTGGGCAAAATTGCATCCGCAGAAATGGAAAAGGCCAATTGTTGGTTCGCTAAGGGGTGCAGAAAATGGACAACCGAAAAATGTTGTGTCAATGGCAAAGCCAATGCACACTATGGACAACACTTCCAAGATGCGACATTTCAACTTCTCCACAGACGAGTTCCATCATTACCCTGTGGATATTCCGCAACCATGTCTTGATGTCATAGACAAGAATATCGCCCTTGATGCAGACAATGTTTTTGCCAAGATTGAGGACGTGCAAAAGACAGCAATTCTTCTCTTTGCTGAATACATTGATGCTGCAACAACTATAGCTGCCCAGTCTGGAGGTGGCGGAGGTGGTGCAACCTCTGGTTGGGGACGAGACAAAGACGAGGATGAACTTTCGTGGGCGCATCGTTGTGCTATGATGGCTAACCGCTTATGCAGTCCACGCAAGAAACGGGGATATGACAGATAACAAAATACAACCATAAAAATTTTCATTATGGCAATAGGCAAAAGTAAACTCTCAGATATGGATTTTGGTTCTTTTAAGGACACGATTGACAAGAATATCGAAACCGATAAGGCTTCAGATAGGTTCGACCGACAACTGCAAGCATACAAGGAGGCTGGAGTAAAACTTGATGCAGCAAATAACAGTATCTCTGCAGCCAAGGATTCTTTGAACGAAGCCACTACCGCTTTCAATGAGGTTGTGGACGATGCAAATGCTGCTGTTCAACATCTCTTTGAAACTTTTGAAAAATTCCATGCCTTCACCTTCAAGGCTAAACTCTCCTCTGATGATTTGAACAAACTTTCTGAGCTCCAAAAGCAGATTGTTGTTGGTGGAACGCAATTATTGGAAGAACACAGAAATGAAACTAAGAAAATACTCTCTAGTCATTTCTATAATATGGCAAACAAAATGGCACAGAATGAGGGCGTATGGCTATCTAACATTTGGATGAAGACTTTGCTATGGATTTTCTTGCCATGCTTCATCTTTACTATTTCAACAATAGTCGTGTGGATCGTTTTGAAATGCAAGTGAAAGCGACAGTAAGTCGTCAGTTCCATCACCGTGTAAAGAACTGGCGACCTGTTGTTTGCCCGAACGACATTACCAAGTAATTACCTTATCAACAATCTCTTGTTGTTCTAGACTACTTCTTCGCAGATATATGCGAGTGGTTTCGATGCTTTTATGCCCCATGAGGTCAGCAAGTAATGCTATGTCATTGAATTTTTCCAAGAAATTCTTAGCATAGCGATGACGGAATGAATGCGGATAAACGGCACAGTTGCATAAGTCCGTGGCTTAAATTTGTAGTATAGGCATATATCTTCTTGTTTAATGCTTACTAGTGATGCGATATTATTCGCTTAACTATAGTTATATATTTGATATTTAATTATTTACAAGCGTTCTTTGTTTTTTGATTTGAAATTGATTGAGTAATTTTGCAGCCAAAACTGCAAGATTATGAACATCGGCAAATATATCTTTGCTCAAGTCATCGACTTCATACCTCGATACCAATTTGACAAGTTGGTGAAGAAGTACAAAGGTGACTGGCATGCAAAAGATTTATCCTGCTATAACCAGTTGCTTCACCTGCTATTTGGTCAGATTACTGGTTGCGTATCCATCCGTGATATTTGTCTGTGCCTAGAGGCTCATGGAAGTAGCATATACCACTTGGGAATTCGCAAGTCTGTCAATCAATCCAATTTATGTCGTGCTAATGAGAAAAGAGACTATCGCATCTACGAAGGACTTGGCATGTATTTAATCAGTATCGTCCGACCAATGTATTCAAACACAAAGGTTACTGAGATAACAATAGACAATGTCCTCTATGCGCTTGACTCCACAACTATCTCAACAAGCATTGTTCTGGCTGCATGGGCATTGGGCAAGTATAGCAAAGGCGCAGTCAAAATGCACACACTGCTGGATCTTCGTGGAAGCATTCCTGCAAATATCCATATTACAGATGGGAAATGGCATGACAGCAATGAACTGGATGAGATTGTGCCTGAGCCATTTGCGTTCTATATGATGGACAAAGCATATGTTGATTTCATTGCTTTGTTTCGCTTTCATAAAGCCGGTGCATATTGGATAAGTCGTCCCAAAGATAATATGAGATACGAGGTCGTTAACCATCGTCTTGACTTTGATCCAAGTACAGGAATCTGTGGCGATTTTATCATAAAGCTGACTACCCATAAGTCGAAGAAACTCTACCCAGAACCAATCCGGATGGTTACTTACCATGACTCGGTAACAGGCAATGATGTGGAATTTATTACCAACAATTTTGAGATCAGTGCCATTGAGGTCGCCAATCTATACCGTCATAGATGGGATATTGAGGTTTTCTTCAAGTGGATAAAGCAGAATATCGTAGTGAAGAACTTGTGGGGATATTCAGAGAATGTAGTACGTACTCATTTGTGGGTTGCTATTATTGCATATCTGATAATCGCCAAAATCAAGGCTGACTACAAAAGTCCGTATTCAATCACCGAGGTGGCTACCTTAATAAGGATCTCCGCACTAGAAAGGGTGGATTTGAGAGACCTCATAACTAAGCCAAAGGACTCAATCATTCAAAACCAATTCGCATCCGTTGTCTGTGGTTATCGTGTGAACGAACTCCCTATACGGGAAAAGCAGCCTAGCCACGACTTTCACCGTAGGCACAGCCTTGCGTCCGCACTTCAGTCTCTCCATCAGAATGAAGTTGGTTGAACGTTCCGTAAGCGTGACAATGGCGTGGCCGTAAGAATCCACGATGGTATCCATCTCCCAATCGCCGAAGCGTGTGCCGTCCGCCTCCTTGGGACGGTCGTGGATGCTTGTGCGATTGGCTATGTTTGTGGCCTTGGTGGGGCGTGTCGCCTTGACTCTCTTGGTATACTTCAGCTCATGCGGCATATGTTTCGCAAGACGTCCGCTGGCGTCTGCATGCACGTGGTTGTAGATGGTCTGTATTGCGATATGAATACCCTCCTTGCGCAAGACGCCGGCAATCTGCGATGGTGACCAGTCCTCTTCCTCTATCATTTGCTCGATACGCCACCATAATTCCGCCGGCTTGCGGTGATTGCCCTCCAGCCCGTGCTTGCGCGCTTCCGCCTTGCGTTGGGCTGTGCGCCACACGTATTCGCCGTTGGTGTTGCTGTTGCGTCTGATCTCTCGAAGTACAGTGGACGCGGACACCTCGATTTCGCGAGATATTCTACTTATGCTCCACTTCCTTTTTATTCCCAGGTATATTTCGTACCTTTGTTCTGAGGTTAATTGATTGTACATAGCAATACAAGAATAATTAATCTTTGGGAGACTTCGGTCTCCTTTTTTTGTTTGTATTGCTGTCAGACGTTCTTGGGGGCTTTGCGCCCCCGCCACTTAGGCTTCCCCCGCAGTGTTTTTCATAGTTTTACCCCGAAAATCGTTGCACTTCTATTTGGACACTGCAGCGTTCCCTCCGTCTTGCCCCCTTCTTGGTTTCTGCCGGCCATCTCCCTGAGAAATAAAATATCAGCTCCGTTAATAGGACCAGATATTACCAGAGAGGTTGTGGTATACTTTTCTGCCCCGGATATTTTCTCGGAAAGTTTTCCGGGAGTTTCCAATATCACCGTTTTCTGTGCATAAGCCACACAGCAAAGCAAAGATAACGCTATTGCCGTCAGGCCTTTTCTGAATGTAAAGATTTGCATAGTTCTTTTTTTATTTGATTAATAAATCGGATTCGTATATACCTTTTTTTCCTAGCGAAGAATTGGTAAAGATATGGAAATATTGTCTTATTTCTTCTCGTAAGGTATGACAATCTTGAAACCCCGACCACGAAGCACAACATCTTTTTTCCTCACCTCTTCTACGTATAATTTACAATTGCCCTCTTTCAATCCGCTACTTGCGAACTCATCAGGATAAAGCATCGAGAACGAGACATCAATATGTGTTCCAGCCACGGGATTGACAACAGCAGGTGTTATCTTCAAAACCTTCCGGGAAGAATATGGGTGCGCACCGTTGCAGAGCCACACTCCCACACCGGGACGCCGCACGGCCATCACCGTGTTCATCTGCTCGTAAAGACTGTGCGAAGTGGTGCCATAGATGCCCACGCGACCGGCCGTACCATCGCAGCGCACAACGACTTTCAGAGTCTTCTCTTTCTTGTCTTGCGAGATGACCCGTATCATCGCCTCACCCTCGTAATAGGCTTGAATTTCCAAGATGTTGGTCTTTGCGTTCCACTTCGCATTGATTACTTTGTCCGGGTCTTCTATCTTCAAGTCGACGATGTCTCCCCCACCGTTCAAGCTCACGAACTTACTTTCATCACGAGGATAAAGTCTTATTTCCGACTGGCTGATACTGAGTTCAGGAACCACCACGTTGATTTCCACACGCTTTTTGAAGTCGCCAGAAATGATGGTGGCATAGGTTCGTCCCTCCCATATCCCACTGATGCGCAAGGTATCTTTGCTGATCTTGACCTCCGCGACTTTCGAGTCGGCAACATTGGCCATATATTTTCCAGTTCCCCCGCTGAGAATAATGGTTCGGGTAGACAGCTTATTGAGCGAAACCTCGGTGATGTTGTCAGTTCCCAAGCGGATGTCCTTCTTTTCCTGTACGTTGTCGCTGTCGCATGCAGCAAACACGATGCCGCAACATAGCAGCAAATAAAAAAGTATTTGTTTCATCGTTTTTCTAATCCACATTCAATTTGTATTCTATATCCCATTTGCGTTCAGGCGTCTCTGTGATTTCGATTTGCAGGATATGCTGCCCCTTGCCCGTGAAGATAATGCTACCATTAACAGGCGTCACAGGCATTCCGTCTACCCTGTATATGATTTTGGCGTCGGGATCGGCCAAATCGTGATAGAACAGCCGCAGTGTGCGGGGACAGGTTCCGACCTCACGCACTGTGTACAAATAAGGAACGCGATCTTCCTTGTCAATGCCCGTATTCATCCGTTGGGTCTGTTGCGTGAGCGGAGCAGAAGGAGCCGATATATCCGACCCCTTGACAGAACACACGCTGAACTGATAGGATTTGCCCGGTTCGAGTCGCTCGACGATATAGGATGTCCCTTCTGTAGTAGCCACTTTTTCTCCATTCATTATGATTTGATAGCTTACATTTTCTTCGGCAATGGCATTCCACGACAGCTCCATTTCTCGCTGCTGCGGTCTGACCACGACATTGGAAGGCGCTTCGAGCGCCGCTGAGGGTTTCCCCTCTTTGGTCTGCACGAATGAGATGTCGTCGATAAGAATGCAACCGCCGGATTCTGCCGACTTGTAATCGTTTTCAATATAGAGGCCCACTCCAGCCTTGTCTACTCCAGCAGGAGCCTTGAATGTAAATGTCTTCTGTTGCCACTGATCCGAGAAATCCGTTGCTTTTTCTTTGTCGCGCGTCTCTTTCTTTATGGATGTCGTGCCCTTATACCAGTCTACTGTTACCGTGATATTGGGATTCTTGACATTACCCTTATACCAATAGGTAAGGCGGTATTCTCCGCCAGCCTCAATCGCGATGTGATAAGGGTTGAAATTCTCGTCGCGCGAGAAGAACGAGCCCCCATTGGGATATACTTTCACGGCGAATACACCGCTGTGTGCATCCTTGATTCTCGTATAGAACAACGACGAGTTGAAAGACCAATAAAGCGGTTTTTGATAAGGATCAAAATAGCCGGGAGGTTCTTCCTCCTCATCCTCTTCGTCGTCTTCTCCTGATGGAGGAGGCGTAACTTTGGCGTATTCTTCAAATCCGCCATTGGGAATTAGTTCTTTCCCCAACTGTGCCTTCGCCGTAAACGAAAGCGACAATAATAATAAAATGAAATAGATTCTATGTATCATTCTGTGTGAAGTTTGCTAATTGGAATGTTTAATATCGTCGAGTGTCAGCCCATAGCATTTACCGATGGCCGCCGCCACATTCTTGAGAGATCCTTCGGTCGATTCCGAGCCAAGCAGCCGCTGTTTGTCCCACAATCCGCTGCCGGCCGTGAGCTGTGCGATGAAATGTGTTGCTTCTTCGTAGGAAAGGTAGGGATTACCCGAGGCCTGCAAGGTGAATTGCAGTCCGTAAACGGCACCGCAGCCCTTGGAAAGAAACACCAAGGCATTGTTGATGTCTTCATCTAAGTTGACAAGGGTTATCTCGCCGACCAGCAGGCTCATAGCCCGCACGGCAGCCACTTTCGACAATTCGTCCCTAATAAGCAGCAACTGAGCTTGCACTTCCTCATAGCGAAACTCGGTGAGCGCCTGACGGCCGATTGCAAAGGCATTGTAGATCTTAATTCGGCTTTCGCGCAACACAGATAGGCCGCTTGTCTGTATGAAGGGCAGCCAATACTGATAATAGCCATAGGCAAGGTCCCAGTGGTGTTCAAGTTCCGTATAGTTCCGTCCCGGGAGTAGTGTTGTGCTTTCATGTTCACGGCGTAGTCGGGTGTCGTTGTATAGACTGTCGTTGAGATGCGTATTGAGGATCTTATCCAAATAGCCCCCCCCCCATACGATGCCATTGAACAACTCTGCCACTATCACTCCTTTCTCGTTGGCGAAGGCAATGTTGACATCACCGATATTCGTGCCCACATATCCGCCTTGTCCGGGTTTTGCCTTGCGGTTGCGATAAGTTCCGGGACTCGGCTTAGACAGTCCACTCAACACGCCCGTTGTCTGAAAGATGTCTTCCACATCTTTCAGTATGCGTGCCCTGTCGGCCTTGTGCAGAGGAGACGACGCCAGCTCTTCCTTGGGCTTCAAGCCGAACTCTCCATTGCAGAAATAGTCCTGTACCTTGTCCATATTGGCCTGATACATTATCGAAGCGATTTTGAGATAACTGTTGTAAATATAGTCAAGCGGATCGCGCAGAAGGCCGCATTCCAGATAGTCTATACTGCTGCTACCATTGCGTTTGAATTGATAGGTCGGATCAGGGATCTGCGGTTCGCGATAAGCAGACTCCACGGTCTCACCCCCCCATTGATCGCACGAAAGGAATGTCAATGGAGCCAAGAGCAACATGATGTAAATTGCAATGTTCTTTTTCATATTTCTAATATTATATTAAGGAAGAATGATGTAGCCACAGAACGGAGCCTTGATTTTGTCAAGGCCTTCTTCGTTCTGATGCTCGTTCACGCTCAGCGGCTTCACAATAGTGAACCCGTCTTCGGATATAGCAGAGATGGTGGCTTTTACAGACGATCCACGCGGCCCCACTCCGTTGACACAGAGATACATCGGGTAACCCGATTTGGCCGCGAATGTGATGGTTTGCTCCTTACCGTTGGTCAGAAACAGATGTGCCGTCTCGTCGCCATTATTGCTTGATACGATACGCAACTGCTTGTCGGGAGCGATGTAATGAATCGTATAGCGGGAAGAGATATCGTCCTCGCCTACAAGTTGCCCCAGAATATCCACTTCATTGAACGAGCAAGTAAGCGTTACTTTATATTCCCTCACATTCTCGGTAATGTCCACTCCTGGATATACATAGTCCGAAACTGGTGCGTCGGGATCGCCCAATTGCACGATTTGGTCTTCATAGGAGACCTTCGGCTTTTCAATACCGGGAAATGGGAACAGCTTCTCATAGTCCTCATCGGCATAATCTTCACTGCTTCTCGAACAACCCAGCGTGAGCAGGGTCAGGCCTATCAAAGTGTATTTTGTCAAGTTTATCTTCATTGTCTCTTGTCCTTGTTTCTATGATGTATTTTTTTTATGTTCTCACTTGTCATTCTACGGGCTCGTCCCATATTTCCGCTTCGAGTCCTGTGAACTCTCCTTCGGGATGCAGGTGCTTGCTCACTAAACGGATGCTACGCAGCAACGGGTCGTAGACCGATACCAGTTCAGCCACAAATCGGTTGCCCTTACGCTGAAAGTCGAAAAACATGGTCTTACTGTCGTAGCGCAGACCAGCTCTGAATGTTATGCCGTGCTCTGTCCCGGCATATCCAGAGCCAAGGCCGGTCATCTCTTTGGCAGGGTAGCCCGGGATGGGATTCTTCTTTTGGGTGAAAAGGAAGAGATAGTATTTCTTTTCCTTGATTTCCTTGAGCAAAGCCTGATTGGTCTCCACATTGCGCTTGATGTAGATGTCGCTCCGGAAATAGGTGCGTCCGCCCCTATGTATAAGGAGCTGCGGATTGACCATCTGCTCAAAGAATGTGCGATTATCGTAAGCTTTCCGCACGAAGCCTGTTGTCTCCTCTGCGCTTCTCAGCTTGGTGAAGACTATGTATTCGCGTGCCGGCTGCAGGTAAGTAGCCGTGCGAAACACCAAGTCTCCATCCTCATTCTTGCCCATATAAAGGAAATCTGAAGCTCCGGCAAAGCGGTCGTTCACGAGTCTGTGTATATAGTTATATGTAGAGAAACTCAATTGGGTGAAGCTGTTTCGGCCGATAAGGTATTCGCTCTTCACGGCCTCAGCCGCTGTTTGGTCGGTGAAATCTGCCCACATCTCTACGGTATTGTCAGCCGCAAACTTCATCGTGAAGCAGTCGCCGCCATAACCGTAGTGCCCCCTGAATCCATGTTGAGAGATCAGTTCCGACGGATTGGAGAACAACAGCGAGTCGGTTTTGGGAAAATAGAGTACCCGCCAGCCATAAGGCGCATTCACAAGTTCGGCTTTCAAGGCTGTAATACTCTCGCTGCTGCGTTGCGAAGGAGATTTATCGAACACATCGTCCTTGGAAGAACAAGCTGCCAACAACAAGGCCGCCAATACAAGACAGTATTTCATATATCTGTTATTCATTTTTTCTTAATGTTGTTTTATATAGGCATTGATTCTGCGAACACTGATCACTTGCATCTGCTTGAGATTGATATGCCAGCTTTTCTGCACATATTCATTGACGAAGGCTTGTTTTTCCGTAAATTCCTTATAAGCCTGTTCTGCCTCTTTGGCATAACGCGCATTCACTTCCGGGTCGACATCCGTATCAGGCGTCTTTGCCGTAACGGTAGCGTCATACACCTCTTTAGGCGTACTGGTGAGCGTGGCGCTGATGATTTCAGCAAAGTCGTCTTCAGCCGAAAGGAACGAGAGCATTGTATAGAATCCTCGCTTATTGGCATAAGCATCCAGTCCGAACTTCTCTTTTCCAGTAGAGGCATAGCCCAACTGGGCTGCTATCAACTCGGTAGAACCCGTATAACGATGCCCGCTGATGGTGAAAAATTTATCACGGTCGTAAGCGATGAGCTGCATAAGACGCTTGGCCAGTTGATGGTGTACGCTGCGCATGAGTACGAACATCTTGTCGGCATCGCCCGGATTGAAGTCGTTCACATTGTACAGGCACATCTCCGCTGCCGTGAGCTGCGGATTATTGAGGCGCTCCACCCCGTTCTCATCGGGATTTCCACCGCCATAGAGATACAGCTTGATGGGCAGACGACCGAGCAGGAAGTCTGCTCCTCCCACTTCTTTCAGTCGATAGGTCTCTAAACCTAATTCTCTCACAGCCTCGAGTATCGCACGCACATTCTCTAATTTGGGTGGATAAATGAATGTACCCGTAGAGCCGGTATTCTTTTCCCAGCGATAGATTACCTCAATGCCGTAGGGTTTGGTGATATTGTCGAGTATCCAATTATCCAGCTGCGTGGTTTCTATCTGCTGCTTACCGTCGTCAATCACGCTTCTGTCGCTCAGTTTCTCTTCGTCGCATCCTGTGAGAGTGAGTGCCGTGAGGAGCAGAAGAGTTGTCTTTCTTATCTTTATTTTCATTGTCTTACTTTATCTGTTTGGATGTTGATAGGATTTATCGGATTGGTTCCTGGCGCTCGCGCGGATTGGCGGCAAGACCTCTTTGAATGGCTTCGGTTGGTATCTGGAGCACTTTTCTGGGGTCTTCTTTTTCCAGCGGGAAGTAGTAGGAACTCTTCGACGAGCGTTTTACGGCCAAATGGAAACGCCGTATGTCGAACCAGCGCAGACCCTCCTGATAGAATTCTTTCTGCCGGAAATCAAGGAAGAGTTTCACCATGGCCAGCTGTTTTAGTGTCAACCCGTAGAAAGGAGTATAGATATTATAATTGTCGCTGTTTGTAGATGTATACACGGCACGGTCTACGGAGGGCATAAACCCGAACTTTCCCTGCATATATTGCAGTAAATCGTCGATGGCATGGCTGTAATTCTTCAACATGGCATAGGCTTCCATCCGGTTTAAGAGCACCTCGTCGACGGTGAAGAGCACATTCGTTACATAAAGTCCACGGGGCTTTGTGCCGATGCTTTCGGAGGTAGAAAGCTCGTCGAACTTGGCCAAATAGCGACCGGTAGTAACAGGAGCGGTTGACGAAGTGAAGATATAGGTACCTATGAAGTTCATCTTTGCATAATCTCCCCCGCCCTCAATGCCCTTTTGAGCAAAAATCTTGTCTACCGTATTGAATGTGGAACCATATTTCTCGCTGGGCGTAGTACGTGCCAGACGCGACTCTGTAGTGGTCAGCAACAAGTTCGCCGGCTCGCTCGCAGCGGCATATCTGCGATAGAGACTTCTGTGGTTGAACTCGAATACGTCGGCATATTGCCGCCAAGGGCGGAGCTGTGTCTTGGGATCTCCGCCAAGAACATAGTCCGCATATGCAATGACCTCTTTCCATTCTCCCTTCATCAGGTAGAAGCGAGAGGCAAAGGCATAGGCTGCTTTCTTATTGAAATGAAACTTAGGATGCTTATAATAGATGTCTGAAACTAAGGATATGCCCAATTTCAAATCCTTTTCGATTTGGGCATAGACTTCGTTCACCGTACCTCGCTGATAGTCTACCAAAGCATTTTTCTCAGGTTTCGTAATATAAGGAATGCCCGGATTGGTCGTTTTTCCCCCATAAGGTTCCGACCAGATGTTGACCAACATAAAGTGCAGGTAAGCTCGCAACAGGAAGGCCTCTCCATACAAGGCCTTTACAC
Source organism: Bacteroides sp. B1-V-101 (assembly GCF_023656585.1). Classification (NCBI taxonomy): domain Bacteria; kingdom Pseudomonadati; phylum Bacteroidota; class Bacteroidia; order Bacteroidales; family Bacteroidaceae; genus Bacteroides; species Bacteroides sp. B1-V-101. Next base: position 71,647 of record NZ_JAMOKH010000010.1, read on the forward strand.
GTTCGCTCTTGGGATAGCGACTCAGTAGTTCCAAAGCCTTATTGGCCTGTGCGATGCCCTTATAGCAGGCATTCCAATAGTTCAAAGGCGTATCGAGGTCTTCCTGATCGTAGTCCTCCCAAAAGAACATGGACTCATTCAGCCGCGAATGTACACCGTTGACACGCTCTTCCACATTATCGGTGCGAGGCTCCAGAAAGGGGATATAGCTTGCCTCGGGATAAGCTCCTGTAAGCAGTTCCGCAATCTTTTCCTCGGAGTCAATATCAACATTCAGTTCTGAATCGGGACTTTTATCCAGGAAGTTGTTACAGCCGACGAATAGCCAAGCTGCTGTCGCAAATAGCAACAATGATATATTTCTTTTCATATTTCTTCTTGTTAAAAACCTATGTTCAATGTTACAGTATACTGTTTAGGCGTAGGAAGCGACACCCCACCCGACTTATAATACTCCGGATCCTGTCCTTTGAGCTTCTTATCTGAATAGATCAGGAACGGATTGGTGATATTCAGGCGTAGGTTTGCTGCGTGCAGCCTCACCTTTTTCAGAAATTTATCAGGCATGTTATATCCCAACGAGATATTCTTCATCCGCACAAAACTTCCGTCGGCCACCATCTGCTGCGAGTAATTATATGTGTTATAGGCACGCTCGATATTCTCCTTACCTACTTTTGCAATCAGTTCCTGAGAAGGAAGCGCGGGAACATCGGTCTTGAACTCATCGCCCGGATTGAGCCAACGGTTGTAATAAGATTTGGAGAAGACATTCAAGTCGCCGAACTCGGGGTCGAATGTAGGGTTCAGACGAATCTTATTGCCTGCCTGCATCGTTATGAAGAACGAGAATTCCCAATCTTTATATTTAAATGTGTTGGACAAGCCACCTATCACTTGCGGCTCTATCGGTCCGTGATACAGCAGATATGACTTGGCATACTGCGTATCGAGGAAGTCAGCTCCAGCAATATTTGAGTATTCTCCTTGGCTGGATGGATAAAGCCCGAAGTCGAATGTGGGCAGTCCGTTGTTGTTCAGACCTTGGAAATTAAACGAGAAGAGCGAACCTCTCGGATAGCCCACGATGTTTCCACGACCTCTTCCCGCCACCATATCAAAAGCATTCGGCGTGTTCTGCAGGCGCGTAATCTTTTGATCCATTGCACTCAATGTGAGGCTAGTACTCCAACTGAAGCCGTCCGTTACGATATTTTTGGTATGTAGCCCCAACTCTACGCCTCGCGTGCGCATGTCGCCGAAGTTGGCATATTTATAATATTGACCGCCCACGCCAGAGGTGCGCACAAGGTCTATCAGGTCGAAAGTGTTACGCTGATACACATCCAATGTCGTGCTGATGCGGTTATTGAACAGTCCCAGTTCCGCACCGATATTCAGCTCATACATTTTTTCCCATGTCAGGTCTCTGTTTTCCAAATGCAGGATATTGAATTTATTCTCCCTATCGTTGAAGTTATGGCGATTCACAATGCCGCTTTTGTAAATGGAATTAGCATTGATGGCCTCTTCGTTCATTTTGGCCGTGAGGCCGTAACTGACGCGCAAAGCCAGTCTGGAAATCGTCTTATTGTCTTTCATAAAGGCCTCCTGGTCGATGTTCCATTTGGCTCCCACATTCCATGTGGGCAACCACAACGCACGCGCTCCTTTGCCAGAAGTATTGGAGCCTTCGCTGTTGAACACCATATTGAAGACATATTTACCCGCATAGCCGTAGGTTCCATTAAACGAGAAAGTAACCCCCCGGTCGTTTCTCTTGTGCAGATTGAAATAATCGTTACCCTCGCCTATCAGTTTGCTGAATATCAATGGATTGGTGTAGACTTGATTTCCCCTGTCGTACTGAATGCCATAACCTTGGAAAGGATTGACCGTGCGCACAGCCGATCGTACCTCGGTAAAGGCAAAAGCCTTTAAATCATGCTCGCCCATACGCTTATCGAAATCAAGGGCGATGCGAGCCAAGACGCTTTTCAGCGAGGCTTCCGTCTTGTTTAGTATACCTCCATGGGTCAGCCCGACCTTGGGTTGGAGCTGCGGATTGTCTTTATCGTGCACCAGATAGATGTTCTGCTGAGCGACAAACGGATTTTCATTGGCTCTGAAAGCCTGTACTATATTCGAGGCTTCATGTACTTCGTGGGTCGTACTGGTATATGCTTGTCGCGTAGACAGCAGGGTTTTGATAGCGATGTCGTCGTTCAGCCTATAAGTAGCTTCACCCTGTATCTTGAAATCCAGCACATCTATGTTCATCTTGTTATTGGCATATTCGTTGAAGATGTTGAATGGCGCCCAGTTATTGCGGTAGTACTCAAGACTCCCGTCTTCATTATAGGGGCGCAGAGTGCGACTTGTTCCGAGAGCATACGTGAATGGATTGATGTCGAAATCGCGCTCAAATACTCCAAGCGTATTGTTCTTGCGCTGCGGCATCGTGCCCGGCGCCTTCTGCGAACGGATGTTACCCTGTGCCGTGAGCATAGCCGTGAGCTTATCGTTTATATAAAAGGTATTCTTCAAATTGGTCGTAAGTCGGCGCACCTTGTCGGTAACGGTCCATCCCGCATCGTGATAGAAACCTATCGACGCATAGGTAGCCGTGTTCTTGCCACCGCCCGAAAGCGTTATCACATGATTAGTGATGGGCTTCATCGTAAAGAGAAGATCAAACCAGTCGGTGTTGGCATATTCGTGTTTGCGCAGGAAATCCATCCTTGCCTCGGGCGTATTGGGTAGGTAATAGGTGCCCGTTGCCGGATTGACGGTACTCACTCCCTTGTATAATTGATAATAGATTCCGCTGCGTCTTCCGTAAAGTGAATTGCTGATACCGAAATAGCCCTTGTCGTTCATCTCCTGATAGAGCGACATCGTTTCCTGCGAATTGAGCAAGTCGAATTCGCTATAACGAGGTTTCAGGCGCACGGTATTCTCCGTGGAGTAAGTTACCCGCAGGGGAGATTCCCTCCTACCCGACTTGGTGGTAATCACAATCACGCCGTTCAAAGCCCGAGCACCGTACACCGATGTGGCCGAAGCATCTTTCAACACCTGTATGTCCTGTATGTCGGCCGGGTTAAGTCCCGATACGGCCGAGCTGATGAGTGTCACGGCATCGCCCGATGCCAGTTGGTCGAGACTGAGGTGTACAAGGTCTTCATACACCGCACCGTCGATAACCCACAGCGGCTGCACATTGCCGATGATAGAGGCGCCACCCCGGATATTGATACGAGGCGCCGATCCGAATGTACCCGATATGTTCTGTATCGACAGGCCGGGCACGCGTCCTTCGAGCATTCGTGATACATCGGCGACACCCTCAAGCTTGATGTCATCCATCTTTACCGATGTGGCAGCGCCGGTGTATACCCGATTACGGATGTTCTGATAGCCTGTTACCACGACTTCGTCTATTTGCCGACTGTCGTCTTTCAGCACGATATTCAATGGCTGCCCACCGACTTTCACCCGTTGTGTGAGCATGCCGATGTAACTTACCTGTAATGTCTGTCCCGGCACAGCCTTGATGGTGAAGTTTCCGTTTACATCAGACACGGCCTTTGCCTTGGTTCCCAACACCTGCACATGCACTCCGATGAGTGTTTCGCCCTGCTCGTTCCTCACCGTTCCCGTAACGGTTCCGGCTGTTTGCGCCACCGCGGTGAGAAGCGTGAACAACAACAAGACGGTTGTCAATGCTTTCTTTATGTTTATAAGTCTATACATTCTTTTTTTACAATGATGATTCTACTTGCTTTATTGACTATAATCTGCCTTTGCTTTACAGATGCAGCTGGACGCCCCCGTAGATGCCAAAAGGATGGCCGGCCCTCAATCCGGCGGGATGGCGTGATACCAAATATTTCTTATTGGCCAAGTTGATGGCATTCAGTGTGATGGTGATATTCTTATTGATATGCCCTTTTAGCGAAGCGTCCAAAATCAGATGGGCGGGAATCTTCTCACGCTCGGCAATCTTTCCATGCCCCGGCGTGGTGCGCATATCACCATTATAGCGTGCTCCGAAGTTTGCTTCCACCCATTTATGCTCGATGCCTATCTGAGCATTGAAAGCGTGCTTATATATATAAGGTATCTCGTCGCCATAAACCACATTTCCCCAAGCCGAACTTATGAAATCGTTCTTCATCTCGGTATTGGTGTATGTGTAGGAAAGCTGAATGGGCAGCTGGACGGCGAAATGCCTGGGTAGCGGCAGATAATGGAACATTAGTTCCAAGCCGTTTACCATAGCCTTACCTACATTGAACTGGTCGAGCGTGCCTTGTCCGCCCTGTGCGGCCAAGTCGCTTCCCAGCATATTGGAATAGTTATTGTTAAAGACGATGGCCTCGAACTTCATCTTTTGCGTCGTCAGGCGCAGTCCGGCTTCCACATTCACACTGCTTTCAGGTTTTTGGTTGAGCACGGCGCTGGGCGGTGCGAACCCCTTGTGAATTCCTCCGAAAGCCGAAAGGACAGACAGTACCTTCACATTGAATCCTAATCCCGGCAACAAAGCATGTGCGTGGTTGGGTGTCTCAATGCGCACCTTGCCCGTACGACGCGGATCGGCCTTGGTATAATTGCGATTCAGCAGTTCCACATCCTCATAGCGCATACCGACTGTGAGCGTGAGAATGCCTTTCGACCATTTTCCCAGCCAATAGCCCGACCAGGCATGAGCCGTGGTAATGCGGTTGGCATTGTCGCCCGGCTGTCCCGCCAAGAAAAGACTCATACGCCCGCCTTGTATCGCATAAGCATCGTCTTGCTGGAATCGGTCCTCACTGTCGGCATGATAGCGCACGCCCAGCTCCGCGGTGAGATAGCCACCGCCCAGCATCATACGATACTCACCCTTCGACTGTATGCCTCGCGAGCGGTACACACGATGATTGGCGCGCAGCATCAGCGCCTCGCCGATGTAGTCTTTCTTGCCCGTAACAATATCGAAATAGTCTCGATTGGTCTCCGGATCAGCCAGCACGGCATCGATCGAACGGCGTTCGGCCTTGGTAATGCCTGCCCTCACCTCGTTCAGTTTATACCAGTTGCGGAAGAAATAGTTATAATATAAGTTTGTGGTTATCTTAAATTTGCTGCCAGCCTTTATCAGATAGGTAGCCACCCATTGGGTATGACGGGTCTTTAAATTATCTTTCTGCGCACCAGCATAGCGGAAGTAGGGACGCATGGCGAAATCGCTTTCCGATAATCCCAGATAAGTCTCGTCAGAAGTCTCATTCGCAAACCCAAACTTCAGTTCGAACAAATGGTTGAGTCCTTCATCCCTATTGGTCTGTGCCGAGAACTTTGTTATCAGGTCGTTGCGCTTGAATCCCGTGCGCTCGTTCGGCTCATCCTTGCGGAAACCATCCGACTGATAGCGCAGATATTCCACCAGAAAGCCCGTATATTTAAAGTGGTTGCCTATGCTTGCATACGACTTGAGCGTGTTGTAGCTGCCGTAAGAGGTGTTCAACTTGGCGGTGAATCTCGAGGGAATGGGCGTCGACACCATATTAATAGCGCCACCGGTGGTAAACGGACCGTATTGCACCTGACTGCTCCCCTTCAGCACCTCGATGGCATACATGCGCCCGGCATTGGGGAAATAATAGGCCGCGGGAGCGGCATAAGGCGCCGGAGCAGCCAACACTCCGTCCTCCATGAGTGAGATACGCTCGCTTCGCTCGGCTTTCGTACCACGCAGGCTGATGTTCGGCCGCAATCCGAAACCGTCTTCTTCATACACGTTCACTCCCGGCACGCTCTTGAGCATACGGTTGATGTCGGTATAACCAAACTTTCCTAGTTCCTCCGGAGAGATATAATAAGCCGCCCCCGTACGGTTGCGGACCTCAAACTTGCTACCCAACATCTGATTGGATCGCACCACCACCTCTGTCAACCTGTACACCGAATCGGTCATCGCACTTCTTCTCTCTGTTTTTGTGCTTTGTTGCGTCTGGGCACACACGCCTAAGGGTGTCAGTGCGAGAAGCAGAAGCAGCATTCTTCTTATATAATGCATAGTAAATTTATTAGACCTATGATGCTTTCTCATCACTGAGAACTCCAAGCCTCAACGATGGCACCCAAATATTGTTTGCCTTCAAGCAGATAAGTCGATTTTAAATCATTTGTTAAATTTTGTGCAAATTTAATTGAAGTTATTTGATCCCGCAATACCTATTTCTTGGTATTTATAGCAAAGTCCTTGCCTCATACATCGGGTTAGACCAAGCAAAACCGGCCGCATCAAGCGTCTCTCTTTCTCTTTTGAGACGAATACGCGTCATACGGATGCCTTTTCTTGTTTGTTCAAAGAGATACAATATCTGTATGTGCTCCACAACGAGCAGCCGTACAAACGAACAATCGCCGTAACTCGTTGAAGTTACGGCGATTGTCTGATTCAATCTTTTCTTGTTTTACTCTTGTCCAGAGTACGTAGCGTGGACCAGCTAGGACTAATCCACGGTATTTCCTTATCGCTGTTATCTAAATATTTACCTTTTGTACTGATAGTCTTGTGTAGCAGAAATGTAGCAGCAAACAGACTGGTTTATGACCGCTATTTTGACTATCTGTTGAAAGCACACTCACTCCCATTCTCGGAGTACAAAGTTAGATCTTTTTGTTTACCCCAAATCTTTATGCCATAAATATTTAGATATTTTACTGCTACACTATCCTGTTTTACAATACGGAACGACCCCATAGAAGTATAGGCATGCAAACGCCAGAGGTTGCACATTTGCAGGAAGGTCCTCAAAAAAGATGTTGGAGAAATCCCTGGGAGGCAAAACTGCCCAGTCCTATGGAATAGGTTTTCTTAGCCATATGCACTTCCTGAAAATAAAATGACGAGATCACCTATAAAGCAACCTCGTCTGAATCTACTTTCAGTGTAGTGCTAAGCCTATTGCTGGCGGGTTGCTCCTCAGCAGAGCACGTTTCCTCTTCGGCTTATGACTGCAAAGATATATTTTTTTCTTGAACTATTTATAGTTTCAAGGCTAAGCTATTAAATTTGCGTTCATATCGGAGATAGGCGTTCTTGGTCCTAAGTCTAAATTACTGTAAAGCCATTCAGTTCAATGAAGGCTAAATGTAAACCGATTTAGTTCACTCAACATTAAGTGTAAAGTTGATTAGTGAACCTATATTAAGAGTGTAAAACGAATTAGTTAATCGTACTCAAATCTGTCAAGCCTTTCTAGTGATAGTCACTGCTGTTCTGCAAGCACTACTTTTAGCCTGTTTAGATTTGCCATAGCGTAAAACATTTTAATTTAAATGCAAATTTATTCAATTTGGCTGAAATTGCCAAAGATTTTTCACTTTTTTAGCATAAAATATTTGGTTGTAAGTGAGTCACTACTGCATAGTACACTTCATGTAAACAGTTTCTTCACTCTTTGAACCGTACTTATACCCTTGCCACTCAACTTTGCCACATCCCTTATGGAATATCCTTTGCGGAGCAGATTTATTACTTCCCTATATTCCGTTTTCATCTGCTCTACTGTCTTTACCGAGCCGACCTTGCGACCAAGTTTTCCGTCTTTCTCTATATACCGCTTTCTGCCTGATTGCAAACGGAACGAGATATTTTCACGTTCCAATTGCGCACAGGTAGAAAGCGTGGCTATCATTATTGGGGCGAAGAGGGACGGATGTCCATCATCGTCCAATAAAGTAAGCTGCTCCTTTTGTATATAGAGGTTGATGCCACAGTCAATGAGTTCCTTGACAGAGGCAAGAACCTCAAACGCATTGCGACCTAACCTTGACAGCTCGCTGACAAGAAGAATGCCTATGCGTTTTTCCTTGCAAAAAGCTATTGCCTCACACAACACTGGACGCTCCTCATTCTTCCTCGCGCCAGAGATATGCTCCTCAAAGACTTTACGGACTTCGATATCTTTATACTTTGCATACTCCGACAAGTCCTTGACCTGTCTTTCCGTGCTCTGCCTGTCACCAATACTGGAGACACGAGCGTATATTATTCCTGTTGTCATCTTTATCAAAGATTAAATTGAACATGAAAAAGCCTGTGTCCAGATAAGTCTTGCAGATTTATTTGAACACAAGCGTTTTTTGAATACAGCCTGACGGCAATTTCCCAACAAAAGGGAAGAAGTAAGACTTCCCATTGTTCGCACCCTGCTGTATGTCTCAATCAAACACGCCATTAAACAGATTGACCGCCTCTATCTTCTTTTCAAGAGCCACTTTTGCATAAACTTCGGTTGAAGTGATGCTTCCATGTCCCAAAACATCCTTCACTGCTGATATGTCTGCTCCTGCTGAGATAGCCAACGATGCTGTCGTATGCCGTGAGCAATGGTAGGTCAAATCCTTTTCTATGCCTGCCTTTTCTTTAAGTCTTCTTACGTATTTCGATACGTTGTCTGACTTCTTGACAAGGTGAAACACAAGACTTTCCGGATTGTCATCCGTCCGAGGTGGCAACAACGATTGCGCCATTTCATTGAGCGGAATAATGGCAGGACGCTTTGTCTTTCGCTGTATGATGCTGATTGTCGGCACGCCATCTATCATTTTAATATCACACCACCTTAGATGCTGCATATCGCCAAGGCGAAGGGCAGTCATGGATGATAAGCCAAATGCCAGTTGTACGGTTCGTTCATTCTCACATTCAGCTTCCACCGCCAGGAAACGTGTGAGTTCTTCTGGCGTAAGATACTCTCTGTGTTTGTCAGGAGCATGGAAGCGTTCCAACTTGTTTAGACTGTGTACAGGATTGAATTTTACAAGTCCTTCACGCATAGCCTTGTTAAATATCGCTTTGACAGTTTCCTCAAACAACAGTAATGTGTAATCAGCCAACCGTCCTCCGTTGGTCTTGATTTGGCGTTTGTTGCGATACTTGTTGCGCATATAATCAAAAAGACCGCAAATTTCATCTTTACTGACATCTTTCAGCAGGATGTCTTTCTTATCTACTCTTCGCAGATAAGTGGCGATACGCTTGCGGACAACATTCTTATGACCTATCATCTTCTTGCAGTTGCCACAATCAACAGACCATTTGATATAGTCATCGCACCATTGTAGCCAAGTCAAGCCGTTACCTTGTTCTTCGCTTTTGGCATTCTCTTTCTCCAATACAGGAGGGGTGAGGATGCGCTCTGCTCGTATCTCCATAGCCTTGTTGTATGTAAGCCGATTGTGCTTTGCAGCACCAACGGCATCATCGGGCAAGAGATAGAGATGCAAGTTTTCTCTCTTGCGGAAGCCAGTCTCGTAGTATTCCAGATATAAGGCTCTTTTGCCTTCCGTCAGCTTACGTTCCTTGATTTCTATCTTCATTGTATTACTGGTATTTGGTCAAACATTCCGTTCACGAGGTTCACGGTTTCCAACTTCTTCTTGTCAACAATCTTGGCGTAAATCTCCGTCATCTTGATGCTCTTGTGTCCGAGTATCTTGCTTACTACATAGATACTTGCACCAAGGGTCAGGAGCATAGTTGCCGCCGTGTGTCGTGAGCAATGGTAAGTTATATGCTTGGTTATTCCTGCTGCCTCCATCCATTCTTTCAGAACCACTTCTACAGTTGTAGATGTGATTGTCAAGTTGTGGAAGATGTTGTCTATGCCTTCTTCTCTTTTAGGCATCCACTTCTTTGTTTCTTCCGACAAGGGGATGGTTACTCTATCCTTGGTCTTGACTTGGATATGGTCAATGTATTCTGTCTTGCCGTCAGCAGCCTTGTGGATTTCACTCCAGTTCAAGGCTTTCATGTCGCTATATCGCAGACCAGTGAAACAGGAGAACAGAAAGGCTTTCTTCACCAGTTCATAACGGCATGGTGTGTTCATCACCTTCTTTATTTCCTCTATCGTCAGAAACTCACGCTCAGCCACTCGCTTCTGTGGCTTCTCCTTTGCCTCCAACAGCAAGAATGGATTTTGCTCAATCAGTCCGTCCCTTACTGCCTTTGCCAATGACGAGCCGAAATAGTTGACGAACATACGGCAAGTGGTGGTGCTGAGTTGTTTCTTTCCATCATTGTAGGTGCAAGTCTTCAAAAAAGTAATGAAGCCTTTGCAAAACTCCTTGTCCACGTCTTTCAACAGAAACTCTGGCTTGCCTATATATAGTAGGTATTGGTCAATGCGAGTATGAGTGTTTCGCTTTGTCTTCATGGAAGACTCAGACAACTCGGCATTGTACTTCACAAAGTCATCCATCCACTTGGTAAGTGTCATGCGTGACTTCTTCACCTTGTCCCAATCCACAAGACCCTCTCTCTGGATGTCAAGAATGCGCTGCGCCTTGATTTGCTCTGCCAACTTTCTTGTATTGGCGTTTTGCAACTTGGTAGCAGTGTTGACTTCTGGCACAAGATAGAGTTTCAAAGTCTCTTTCTTGCGCAATCCATTCTGATAAATGTCAAGATAGAGGCTGATGTTGCCACCTGCTATCTTCTTTTCTCGGATGCGCACAGGCTCCTTCAAACGGATTTCTTTCTTCTTTCGTCCCATTTTATTTCCTTTCTTTTCTGATGTTAATATATTCTTTTATCACTGATTATCAAGCATTTAGTTTGCGATACAAAGATAATACAACGAGGGACAAAAACGAGACAAAAGTGGGTAAACAATCCGCTAATTTAGGAAAGAATAACGAACCTATCCAAAATCGGCTTTCATTCCTAATAGACTGTAAATCAGTGATATTACATCACTTTACTATCCTTTCATTTCCGATGGTTAGACCCGCTTGGGATAATTGGTGGTCAGCGTAGTGGAGAACCATTTGTTGATTGCCATATTAATCTGCACTTCCCAGTTCACATCAATATTCTGAGGTTTATGCAAGTAGTCAGAATACAAGTCCAGACGGGAATATACAGTCATGTTCTTTAAGAATTCATATTTCACCTCTCCTTTCAGATTAGCACCGAAGCTCGACAAAAGATGTTTGCCGGGATCGACACCAAAAGCGCCTTCATCAGACAAACGGTCATTTAGAACAAAGGTGCCGCGCCAAGAGGCAGGAGACAATACAACCGTGAAAATCTTTCCCGGATCATATGTGAATCCCAAACCGGTAGTCAGATATGCCGGAGACATAAATTCGGAGATAGCGACATCCTTATTGACTGAATAGTCGTATCCGGGCGAGAATTGTGTCTGGAAAGTGGTAAATGCACTTGCATACCAGTTTTTGGCGATAGAATACCCATAGTTGGTATTCATATATATTTTATCATTGGCCTTTCTCATGCCATCCTCCCCTGTCTTATTCAAGCCATAAGCCAGTTCAAGACGGTTGTTCCATATATGCTTTCCCTTTTTATAGTTAGCCTGATAAGTACCTTGCAAGTCAAAAGCGACAGAATTGTCACCTCCAGCAGACCAGTTGGTCAAACTAACCTGCGTCAGTTTGAGTCCGGCAAAACCTTCCGTTGTCCAGGGAGAAGTTTGTGTACTATCGGCCGTTTGAGCCGACAAGTGTGCAGCGCCCATACCTAACAGGGCGATGAAGAAAAATCGAATTTTGTCCATGTGGTTAAGGTTTAATGTAAAGTAATAGGTAATAGGTATTAAGTAATAAGTATTAAGTAATACTCCGCATAATTAATGCCAATAATGAAATAAGCGACTTCGGCTAATACTTATTACCTAATACTTATTACTTAATACCTAATACTTATTACCTATTCTTTAACTGCCGCCAATGCCTTCTCATAGTCAGGTTCCTGAGTAATCTCCGGAACAAGTTCCGTATATGCCACTTTGCCGTCTTTGCCGATTACGACTACTGCACGTGCCAGTAAGCCTGCCAACGGTCCGTCTGCCATACGCAGTCCGTAGCTCTCGTCAAAATCAGAGAAACGGAAATCTGACAATGGGATTACGTTTTCGATGCCTTCCGTCGTACAGAAACGTGCGTGGGCAAAAGGAAGGTCTTTGGAGATAGCCAATACTACCGTATCTTTCAGACCTGCTCCCATTTTATTAAATTTGCGTACCGATGTTGCACAGACACTGGTATCCAGACTTGGAAAAATATTTAGAATCACATTTTTGCCGTTCAGGTCTTTCAGGGAGAAAGAAGACAAATCTGTTTTTACTAACTCAAAGTCAGGAGCGACTTTACCTACTTGTATAAATTCACCGATCAGTTTCACCGGTTGTCCTTTGAAATTTGTTGTTGCCATATTGCATTTACATTTTAAAATTACTTTATAATAAAAACAACTTATCCCCGGAATATGTTCACACGAAAACCTTTTCTAAAATCAATTTGTTATTCCTCCACAAATTCACAGAGTATTCATTTAAAATTAAAGAACGTATGGAAACTGTTTTCAATGAGATCAAACATTCAGTAAAAAACTGGTGGACCTCTCTCCTGTTAGGAATCGTGTATATTATTGTCGCCCTTTGGCTTATGTTCTCACCTCTCAGCAGCTATGTGGCACTTAGCATCGTTTTCAGCATATCGATGCTGATAAGCGGTATTCTCGAAATTATATTCTCCCTCAGCAACCGCAAGGGAGTACCGAGTTGGGGCTGGTATCTGGTAGGAGGAATTATCGACCTTATCTTAGGTATTTACCTGATTGCCTATCCGATGGTCAGCATGGAAGTGATTCCGTTCATCATCGCCTTCTGGCTCATGTTCCGGGGCTTTTCCTCTACCGGCTATTCCATCGACCTCAAACGTTACGGCACCCGCGACTGGGGCTGGTATATGGCCTTCGGTATCCTCGCCATCATCTGTGCTCTCATCATATTGTGGCAACCGGCAGTAGGTGCATTGTACGTGGTCTACATGATTTCCTTTACTTTCTTCATCATCGGACTTTTCCGCGTCATGCTTTCGTTCGAATTGAGGAATCTGCATAAAAGAAAATAAAAATCTTTCGGTAGTTACTTCGTATTTTGTTTATCTTTGTAGGCAATTTACACGAATCAATAAACTAAAAAAGAAGAAAAATTATGGCAATGCATACTTGGTTTGAGTGCAAAATCCGTTACGAGAAAACGATGGAAAACGGAATGCAGAAGAAAGTGACTGAACCTTATCTGGTAGATGCACTCAGCTTTACAGAAGCAGAAGCACGTATTATCGAGGAGATGACTCCATTTATAACAGGAGAATTTACAGTATCGGACATTAAACGTGCCAACTATAGCGAACTTTTCCCCAGCGACGAGGAAAGTGCCGACCGCTGGTTTAAGTGCAAACTTATCTTTATCACCCTTGACGAAAAAAGCGGTGCAGAGAAAAAGACTTCTACCCAAGTGCTGGTTCAGGCTGCCGACTTGCGCGACGCAGTGAAGAAGCTGGATGAAGGCATGAAAGGAACGATGGCCGACTACCAGATCGGTATGGTATCCGAGACCCCGTTGATGGATGTATATCCTTACAGTGCCGGACCGAATGACAAACCAGAGTTTGATCCGTCAAAAGCATAAGTAACCATGAGTATTGCTGACAATCTTAAGCAAGTGCTGGCCGAACTCCCACAAGGAGTCCGGCTGGTTGCTGTCTCAAAATTCCATCCCAATGAAGCGATAGAAGAGGCTTATCAGGCGGGACAGCGTATTTTCGGAGAAAGCAAAGTGCAGGAAATGACAGCTAAATACGAAACGTTGCCGAAAGACATCGAATGGCATTTTATCGGGCACTTGCAGACAAACAAGATCAAATACATGATCCCCTACGTAGCGATGATACATGGAATCGATACGTACAAACTGCTGACGGAAGTCAACAAGCAAGCTGCCAAAGCGGGACGTATCGTGAACTGTCTGTTACAGATTCACGTTGCACAGGAAGAGACCAAGTTCGGTTTCAGCCCCGAAGAATGCAAGGATATGCTGCATGCCGGCGAATGGAAAGAACTGTCTCACGTACGCATCTGCGGATTGATGGGAATGGCAAGCAACACCGATGATGTTGAACAAATTAACCAGGAATTTTGTTTACTGAATAGGCTCTTTCAGGAAATAAAAGCAAACTGGTTTGCCGAAACCTTTACTTTCCGTGAATTGTCGATGGGTATGTCACATGACTATCACGAAGCAATCGCCGCAGGAAGCACTCTGGTACGGGTAGGAAGCAAGATATTCGGAGAAAGAAACTATTAATCAGTAGCCAACTACTTTAAAAAGATATAATTATGACCGATTTAAAAACTACTTTCGCAGGGCTTTCTCTCAGAAACCCAATCATTATCAGTAGTTCGGGACTGACCAACAGTGCCGGCAAAAATAAGAGACTGGCAGAAGCAGGTGCAGGTGCCATCGTACTGAAATCTCTGTTTGAGGAGCAAATCATGCTGGAAGCGGATCAACTGAAAGATCCCGCTTTTTATCCGGAAGCAAGCGATTATCTGGAAGAATATATCCGTGAACATAAATTAGCTGAATATCTCACCTTAATCAAGGAAAGCAAAAAAGAGTGTAACATCCCCATCATAGCCAGCATCAACTGCTATTCGGATGCGGAATGGATAGACTTTGCCAAACAGATACAGGAAGCCGGTGCCGATGCACTGGAAATCAATATTCTGGCATTGCAATCGGATGTACAATATACGTACGGTTCATTTGAGCAGCGTCATATCGACATCCTGCGTCATATCAAACGGACAGTAAGCATTCCGGTGATTATGAAACTGGGGGACAACCTGACAAATCCTGTAGCTCTGATCGATCAGCTGTACGCTAACGGAGCAGCTGCAGTGGTTCTCTTCAACCGTTTCTACCAGCCGGATATCAATATCGAGAATATGGAACAAATATCCGGTGCAGTATTCAGCACTTCCACCGATCTTGCCACTCCTCTCCGTTGGATTGGAATCGCATCCTCAGTGGTAGACAAAATCGATTATGCAGCCTCCGGTGGTGTTTCCAGTCCGGAAGCAGTAGTAAAAGCAATCCTTGCCGGAGCTACTGCCGTAGAAGTTTGCAGCGCTGTCTATCAGAACACGAACGCATTCATCGGAGAATCCACCCGCTTCTTATCTGCATGGATGGAACGGAAAGGTTTCGAAAGTATTGCTCAGTTCAAAGGAAAACTGAATATTAAAGACGTTCAAGGCATCAATACGTTCGAACGTACGCAATTCCTAAAATATTTCGGTAAGAAAGAAAATTAAGAATGAAGGACTAGAAACAAAGAATAAAAAAGAAGAATGAAGAATCCGCCGGCGCATTTATACTACCGGTAATTCTTCATTCTTCTTTTTTTTAGTTCTTTATTATTTATAACAGATTACTGGCCAACTCACTCAACTGACTGCGTTCGCCTTTCACCAGATTGACATGTGCAAAGATATTCTGGTCTTTCATACGGTCGATCATATATACAAGACCATTGGACTGGCTATCCAGATACGGCTGGTCAATCTGCTGAATATCTCCCGTAAACACCATCTTCGTACCTTCGCCTGCACGGGTAATGATCGTTTTTATTTCATTCGGGGTCAGGTTCTGCGCTTCGTCAATGATACAGTACATTTCACTCAAACTACGTCCGCGGATAAATGCCAGCGCTTCAATCACCAGTTGCTCGCTCTTCTGCATATCTTCGATACGTTTCACTTCGGTCGAGTTAGCGGCAAACTGACGTTTGATCACATTCAGGTTGTCAAACAGCGGTTGCATATATGGAGCAACTTTTTCCTGTGCGTCTCCCGGAAGGAAACCGATATCCTTGTTGGACAACGCCACCACCGGACGTGCCAGCAATACTTGCTTATAATCAGTCAACTTGCCTAAAGCTGCCGCTAAAGCCAGCAATGTCTTACCCGTTCCTGCCTTTCCTGTCAATGCCACCAGTTTGACGTTCGGATCGTTCAGTATCTCGAAAGCAAAACTCTGTTCGGCATTACGAGGTTCAATACCATAGTTGCGTCCCTTCGTGACGCGGCAAATGGAATGGGTAAAAGGATTGTATCGTGCCAGTACACTGTTCCGGTCACTTTTCAGAACGAAGCATTCGTTAGGATGAATGACGTCTTTAAAGTCAAATTCACTCAGGTCGATGCCTTCTTTGGAGGAATAGATACGGTCGATTAATGCCGGATCCACGTTTTCAAAGATCTCATTGGATTTCTCGAATATATCGACATTGGATACTTTATCTGTGATATAGTCTTCGCTGGTAATACCGATGGAACGTGCCTTCATACGCAGATTCACATCCTTGGTCACTAAGATAGCCGGAGTCTTCGGATATTTACCCGCCAGATATTCAACGGCTGCCAATATCAGATGATCGGGTTTCTTCACCGGAAAAGATTCATGAACTTTGGGAGCATCCACATTGCCGGGGACAATGAACAGGCGTCCCAATCCTTCTCCCAGACTCACTCCTTTAGAGAAAAGTTCGTCACTTGTCAGCAAATCCAGTTCCCGGACAAACTCACGGGCATTGAAATTAATCTGCTCGTTTCCTTTCTTGAACTTGTCCAGTTCTTCCAGTACGACAAGGGGGAGATAAATATCATTTTCCTGAAAATTCTTCAAACAATTATAGTCGTGAAGAATAACATTTGTGTCAATTACAAAATTTTTCTTAGTTCCCATGATTTCTTAGATTTTAATGTTGATATTTGCAGTCTCATTCATCAATCCTCCGTTTACAGTTGGAATGATGGTTCTAAAGATAAACAATTTTGCGAGCAATAAAGATTGCCCGGAGTTAAATATTATAAAACATGGATTATCAGAACACTTTAAAGTACTTATATGAAAGTGCACCGATGTTTCAGCAAATAGGTGGTAAAGCATATAAGCCAGGTTTAGAGACAACACACAAATTGGACGAACATTTAGGTCATCCGCATCAAGAATTCAGAACGATACATATCGCCGGGACAAATGGAAAAGGTTCCTGTTCGCATACGATCGCTGCCGTGCTACAAGCCGCGGGCTATAAAGTCGGGTTATTCACTTCCCCGCATCTGATCGATTTCCGCGAGCGTATCCGTATCAACGGTGAAATGATTCCCGAAGAGTATGTGGTCAACTTTGTAGAAGACCACCGTTCCTTTTTCGAACCTCTGCACCCTTCTTTCTTCGAACTTACCACGGCAATGGCATTCCGCTATTTTGCCGATCAGAAGGTAGATGTGGCAGTGATCGAGGTAGGCATGGGCGGACGTCTGGACTGTACCAATATCATCACCCCCGATCTGTGTGTTATTACCAATATCGGTTTCGACCATATGCAATATCTGGGCCACACACTGACTAAAATAGCCAAAGAAAAGGCAGGAATTATCAAAGAAGATGTTCCGGTAGTAGTGGGAAAAGTATCCGGAGCGGTGAAAAGAGTATTTACGATGAAAGCCAAGGCAATGAATACCTTCATCACCTTCTCGGAAGAATTAAAGAGTTTCACCCATGTGCAATATTTGTCATATGATAACCTGAAAGAGTCCAGAGCCGATTTGCAGGAATTATTGGAGGAGGAAATAAAACTTCAGCAGATACAGACGCTTCCAATGAAAATGATGCAATTTGTCTCTCTTATCAACCCGGCTGACGCCATACGTGCGATAGACAGAATCATGGATAAAAGAAAAGACGCAATATCCATTCATAATTCCAGTTTTATGACGGGATTATACTACGAACTGAGCGGTCTCTATCAAACAGAAAATTGTCTCACAATCCTGGCAGCACTGGATATTTTAAAGAACCTGGGATATGAAATCTGTAATAAAGATTACCATACCGGATTCTCTAATGTATGCGAGATGACCGGTCTGATGGGACGCTGGCAGAAACTCCAAAGCTATCCTGACCTCATCTGCGACACAGGTCACAACGCTGATGGCTTTAAAAGTATTCGCAAGCAATTGAAGTATATACACGAAAAGTTGCATCAGGAATTGCATATTGTATTCGGCATGGTCAGCGACAAGGATATCAGCAGTGTTCTGGAACTGTTGCCGAAAGACGCCACCTACTATTTCACAAAAGCGAGCGTGAAACGTGCAATGCCGGAGGATGAGCTGATGAAAATGGCCTCGGAAGCGGGACTGAAAGGCACCTCCTACCCTACCGTAGTGGATGCCGTGCGGGCAGCAAAAGAAAACTGCCCCCCTAAAGACTTCATCTTCGTGGGAGGCAGCAGTTTTATTGTCGCCGATTTGTTAGCGAACCGCGATACACTCAATCTCCACTAACGCATCCTTCGGCAAAGCCTTTACGGCCACAGCCGAACGTGCCGGAAAAGCTCCGTCAAAATACGTAGCATATACACCGTTCATTCCGGCAAAGAAAGACATATCCTGGAGAAATACAGTCGTTTTTACAATGTTTCCCATTGTCAACCCTGTTTCTTCCAGGATGTGTTTTATATTCTCCAACGACTGGCGTGCCTGTTCTTCAATTCCTTCCGCCATCTTTCCGGTAGCCGCATCGATAGGCAACTGACCCGATACGAATACCATTCCATTGGCTTCTATCGCCTGACTATAAGGACCGATAGCTCCCGGTGCTTTTTCACTGCAAATTACTTTTTTCATATTTATCTTCTTTTTTCTGTTTACCAATCCTCAAAGGTAGTAAAAAAATGCCTCTCGCAAAACGAATTTTGCAAGAGGCAACCATATTTCTGCTTATTAAAGACTATTCGGCTTTTTCTGTTTTTTCTTCTTCGGCAGGTGCTTCAGCAGGAGTTTCTCTCGACACATTCACTGTTACATTTACAGAAGTTGGCTGCGGCTGATATGGCATACGGTTCTTCGGATCTTCACCATACTGATTAGGACCTACCGTACCATCGGCAAACAACATGTAAAGACTGAATACCCACCCGATGATAGGAACACAGCAAATGAGTATCAACCAACCGGACTTGTTCAAGTCATGCAACCGCTTCACGCCCTGCGCCAAAGAGAACCATATAGAGGCTATTCCCGCTACGATACCAATCAAGATACCAAACAGGGAACCACCCGCGGAACCGGCAGCCGCACCAAGAAACAAAGTAGCTAAACCGAGAGAATAGGCAACACCAAAAACGATACCACCGATAATACCAGACAGGAAATATTCGATCCTACGAATACGACCGTCAAAAGAAAAAGGAGCTTTGAACATAATTTTATTAAGTTTATGTGAATAAATAGTTGATTGTAATCTTGATATGCTAGCAAAGATATAAAATAAATTAAATAAAGAAAGCTTTTATGTCAAAAAATCACCTCTTCTATCAAGAATAGAAAACAAAAAAGAAACCAGCTAGCTTTTTTGTACACATTTTCTTAAACCAATTAACTGTTGATCAATGAAATCTCCTCGCTTGCGAAGCCTGCCACAAAAATATTCCCCCAAAAGCATATTACGCGATATTACAACCTATTTTGAGGATTCCGTTTTCCCTATCCGAGAAATAAATAGCATGTTATAATCTGGTTTACAAAAAGTTGCATGCACTCATCCGCATTCGACACTTCGCTTTATCCTTCTCTCTCAAAAAGACAAAAGGACAAAAAGGCACATGATAGTTTTGAAGATGGCAATGAGGAAAAAGAAGCAGACCAGCAAGGTAAAAAACAGAAAGCAAAGGCCATGTTTTCCTAAAATCGTGTACAAATATCTGCCTGATTTCCTGTTATTATGAGCATAACCAGTTATTATTGTCCTTAATGCTATCTCCCACACTTCATCCTTTAAATAATCCGTACAATATCCAATACTTTATTGGTAAACTACCGGAAGCGTTCATCAACAAAGCAACAATCTAGCTCGCGTAAAATACGATTTCGGCAATCACATAAAAACAGTCCATAAAAGGCACTCAATAAATTAAAAATCAGCAAAGTAGTTTAAAGAACGCATCATAAGAATTTATAAAAGAGGCCATATGTCCTCTTTGTCATTATGTCACTTTGAAAGCTTACAAAAATCATTGGGAAGTTTGAAAAAATCTTCTTAATGATTGGATTCAAACATTGAGAAGATTCAATACAATCTTCTCAATGTTTTTTTCTTTTTATCGGTGCGTTCGTTCAAGAATACGCTCCCAATCGTCGTTTATTTCAATTCTAAGAACTGAATTGCAGGTAATTGGAGTAATATCCTAAAACACATTCTGCCAATCTTTTAACCTTGGATGCTTACCGTCTTTCTCTGAGAGAACCACTTTTTCAGCAGGAATACGCCAATCAATATTCAAATCCGGATCATTCCATGCTATTGCCCCTTCACTTTGAGGAGAATAGAAGTTATCACATTTATATTGGAAAATCATTCCTTCACTTAAAACACTAAATCCATGAGCAAATCCACGAGGTATAAAAAACTGACGATGATTTTCACCTGTTAATTCTACAGATACATATTGCCCAAATGTAGGAGAGCCTTTTCTTATATCAACAGCAACATCTAACACAGCTCCTTTTATAACTCGCACTAATTTACTTTGAGCAAAAGATTCAAAGAAATAACCACGATCATCTTAAAAAATACGGGGTTCGATAATAACGACTCCTTCTATATTAGTCTTTATAATTTCCATTACTTTAATTCATTTTCAGTTCTTCGTAAGCCCCGATAAAAACTAGATTCGGTATAGGCTTCATTGACACAGGAGTCTTTTATCGTCAAACCGCTTCATTACTGGCGGGATAGAATTTCTAAGAATTCTTCTTTGCTCATTTTTCGCATAATCTTTTTTTGCGCAAAGATCAAGAGAAAAAAGATACAAGACAACGGGGATTGTATCGGAGGCTTACGTTTTTTCTAAAGATTCAAATTCAAGTTATTTTATTCACATTTAGTTGATCAACAATACAAAGGTCAAGCTTTTATTTCAGATAACAAAAAGAAAAGCCCCTTGCGGAGCTCTTTTTCTGAGAAAATTCATATATAGCGGATTATCAATATTTATCTACTCCAGTCATTTTAAGGTATCCCCCTCCTATCTATTAGATATATCATAGTCTCTATACTATTATATTAAAACATTTCAATTCTTTCCGCAATCTTCTCAGCACTCATTCCGTATTCGTTTCTTAGGTATTTTTGACTCCCCACAATACACGAATAAGTATCATTCAATCCTATCTTTATCTGTCTTGCTCTGCTCGGCAACTCGCTCAGTACTTCTGAGACAGCACTTCCAAGCCCACCTATAATATTGTGTTCTTCTACCGTTACAATCAAATCATACTCGTGCGAACAGTGTGTTATCAATTCTTTATCGATTGGTTTTACAGTTGGAAAAGTATATAAAGCAGGACATATCCCTTTTTTATTCAATAACTCTACAGCTCCCAATGCTTCATCAAAAATACCACCGGTAGAGAAAATTGCAACCTTCTCTCCATCTCTTATCTTTAGAGCCTTTCCGATCTGAAAGTTTACAATAGAATCATGAATTTTCTGTTCGCCACCTCTACCCAAACGCAAATAACACGTTCCCGAATGCTCATAAATAGCATGTGTACAAGCAGCAGCCTCCGTCAAGTCACCTGGAGCCATAACTACCATTGAAGGCAATGCACGCATGATAGCCAAATCTTCCGTGGCATGATGACTCATACCCAAAGAACCATATACAAACCCGCCTCCCACACAAACGATCTTTACATTAGCATCATGATAAGCACAATCATTCCTAATCTGTTCCAGACAGCGCAAAGTGGGGAAATTACCGATAGAATAAGTAAATACTTTCTTTCCTGATAAAGCCATTCCTGCTGCAATCCCAGTCATATTCTGTTCGGCAATGCCTACATTAGTGAACTGTTCCGGCAATTGCTCCCAATAAGGTTTTAATACGCCAAACCCCAAGTCACCGGTCAATAGATGCACATCCTTATCAGCCTTAGCTATCTCAATCAGTGTTCTGACAAATGTATCTCTCATGGTCTTTGTTCCTCCAGTTCTTTAACGGCAGCCTCGTATTCTTCTCCTTGCGGAGTACGATAGTGCCACAATATATTATTCTCCATAAATGATATTCCTTTTCCTTTGATAGTATTAGCTAGAATCAGTTTCGGATTTCCATTAGTAAAAGTCGTACGAAAAGCCTTTTTCAGTTCATCATGATTATGTCCGTCAACGCTTAACACATTGTATCCGAAACTTTCAAATTTCTTATCCAAAGGAGCTAGTGACAATGTATCCTCACAGAAAGTCAGACTCTGCATCTTGTTATAGTCCACCACTACAGTTAAGTTATCCAATTTATGATGATGGGCAAACATAGAAGCTTCCCATACCGAACCTTCATCACATTCACCGTCGCCCATAACGATATAGACTTGATAATCTTTACGTTCCATTTTTGCTTCTAGTGCCATACCAACTGCAACAGGCAATCCATGTCCCAACGATCCTGTAGAAAACTCCACTCCCGGCACGCCTTTATGTGACACATGTCCTGATAAACGGCTACCATCTCTATAATGAGTAGCCAATTCACCTACAGGAAAGAAGCCTTTTTCAGCAAGTGCAGCGTAAATGGCTGCCCCTGCATGACCTTTACTCAAAATCAAACGATCACGATCGGCCTTTCTTGGATCCTGTGGATCTATATTCAGTATATCTGCATATAAAACAGCTATAATATCCGATACAGACAATATGGCTCCGATATGAGACCCGTGCGAAATATGCGTCATCTCTACACCATGACGTTTGATCTTCCATGCTAATTCTTCACTTGTCATATTTTTGGATTTTATTATTAAATTGCGTTATTACTTCTTGAATATCTTTCGGAAGATTCAAATTACGGAAGATCATTTTAGAAACGGTAAATACAATAATTCGTATATCCATCCCTAAACTTCTATGTTCATAATAATAAAGTTGTAACTCCAACTTTAAAGGACGAATCCTCTCTACATATTCTTTATCTGGATCATCTGATTGAGTGAAGCTGACAAATTGTTTAAAATGAGTCACTGAAGCCCAGTCAGTAATTCCCGGTTTCATTTTCAAAATCTTTTTCTCTCGTTCTATGTACATTTCTACATAATAACGTAATTCAGGTCGAGGTCCAACCAAACTCATATCCCCAATAAGTACATTAATAAGTTGAGGTAGTTCATCTAATTTAGACTTACGAAGGAAATGACCAAAACGTGTTATTCGCTTATCATTATCTCCTACATTCCATTTACCTTTACCCTCCGCATCTTTCACCATTGAACGGAACTTAAAGATTTTGAAATCCTTTCCATATTGCCCAACTCTGACTCCTCTAAAGAAAACTCCTCCACGTGAATCCAAGACAATTATCAAGGAAAGAAGAATGAAGACAGGACTTATTATTATAAGTCCCAGCACACTAAATACTATATCAAATAATCGTTTCATACACATCACATATTAGCCCCATCTACCGGAATTATAGCCGCCTGCATAAAGGACGCTTGTTCACTTGCCATAAAAAGCACGACATCAGCTATTTCTTTTGTTGTACCAAAACGACCAGCCGCTTGATGATGACGCAAGAAATCATTGCATCTTTCAGGATCAGTTCTTGTATATTCATCCCAATAACTACCAGGGAAAGCAACTGCTCCCGGCATCACAGCCGACATTACAACTCCAGACGACGCTATTGTACGCCCAACAGTCGTAACATAAGCATTTAAAAAAGCTTTAGCCGAAGCATACAACGGGTTACCCCGTAACATCTGAGCCGAAATTGAAGAAATATGAATGACACGACCCCATTTTTTTTCTATCATTGGTGGAATTAATATGTTATTTAAAGCGATAGCAATACCCGCATTAAATTTCCATGCATATTCCCACTCATCTAAAGTTCCTAATGCATTACGGCTTACTAAGGAACCACCTACATTATGAACAATAATATCAAAAGGACCTTTTTCTATTAAAAGCTTATTAGCCAATACTGTTAAATCCATATCCATCAAATCGCAAACATAATATTTGTGATCAGCCTCATAAATTTGTTTCATTTCATGTTGCAATGAAACCAGCAATTTCTCATTTCGTGCGATAGCAGTTACCATTGCTCCTTCTTTAGCAAAGGCCAAAGAAATCTCACGACCAATGCCTTTGCTAGCACCAATAATGAGAACATTTTTATTTCGAATTTCTAAATTCATTGAATTGTATATAAGCACTCACTGTCTGGCTATAACCCCGCTAAAGGTATTGTAGTCCATACTGAGTTATATTTTTGATTAATAATTAAGTTATTTTACAATATTCATTGGCAAAAGTGCCACATAATCAGTTTCACTAGATGTTAATTTTCGTAAAACATCCGCAATATAGACTTCATCAGGCATTCGGCGGCGTTATTATCAATCTCAGCCTGACCTTTATTCACACGCTTCCTATTCATTCACTGCATAACAAACAGCTTTGATGAAAAGATTAGCGGCTAAATCTTTCGTTTCATCAAATATTGGCTTGAGATATTGCCACAACTCCGACAAAATAGAAATCACTACTACTGTTCATAAATTTATTTTTAAAAGTATATAGCAAAGGCAAAACGTAAATGGAAAATATGAAAGACGCTATTCTGGGATGCTTACCAACAATAAAGATAAGGATTGTTAAATTGCATTTTTCCGGTCTCTATATCCATTATTATTAATCTTCTTTGCCGGTATGCCTGCCACAACTATATTTTGTTCGAAAACACTTTTAGTTACAACTGCATTAGCTCCAATGATAACATCGTCAGCAATTTCAACATTCTTCATTATTTTACAACCTGTTCCAAAATATATATGGTTTCCACCACATACATTTGCACTTACATTAACACCTGCCTGAACAACACAAAAATCACCGAAACGAGCTGTCTCATTAACTACGATTGTTCCATGATACGGTAAATAAAGACCTTTACCAAAAGTATTAATAGGAATTTGAATACCTGACTTTACGCTAAGTTGAGATAATATTAACCGTAGTAATTGCTTTCTAACTATAAACAAAGTAGGTTTACAATTCACAACATACTCATACCGTCGCAAACAACGTAAATAACGAAAACGGATATTAATCCACTTCATCGGCATTCTTTCAAATTTGTTAGCTACACTATCCGCACGTAAAAACAATTCATATTCGTTTTTTGAAGATATCATATTTCTATTTTCTTTTAAAATTCGTTTTAAGATACTCTTTCATCGCCAAAAATGATCTATTTGAATTAATATTATTATAAACATCTGATGCCACTTCTTTAACAAAAAAGTTTGTATCAATATTATCGCCAGAAAAGATTTGCACTAATTCCTTATTATAAAATGAAGTATTTATTATCTCACTATTTGTTGTAAGAAGCTTTTTATTATACTGAATAGCTTCATTTGTACGAATTGAAACATAATTATTCCCATTTTGCAATACCTCAAGAACGCACTTTGACGCTTTAACATGTTTCAAAACTTCATCATATGAAATTCTTTTATTATATACAATCCCTTCTCGAAATATTTGATCTTTTTTTTCTACTCCACAAATAAAGAAATCACATTTTAAGCCTGCATTAGACAGTTTATCATAAATTGATAAAAGCAATCTAAGGCGCCCTTTATTTGCTCCGACAAAGAAAACATCACTGTTGTCTAAATCGTCTTGATCAATATTGGGTAAACGATATGGCATATCATCACAATAAAAATACCCATACAACTCAGCATCCTTTTTATGAAAGGTCAAGACTGCATCATAATTGAGAATAACTTTCTGTAATTTTTTGAGATTATAATCACCAGCAGGATTCGAAAAGCAGAAAATCAATTTAGCATCAGGATACTTACTCTTCAAGTAATTAAGAAAGTTATTACTATAAGACAAATGATATGACTCTGCAAGTAAAATATATAAATCTTGTTTCGGATCTATATTTATCCCTTTTAAAATACTATTAAACCAAATCTTTACATACGGAGCATCAGACCTCTTATTTATTGGCCAAGCCAAATGCAATTTAAATAATTTTTCAATATAGTGATTCTTAAATCCCAAAGGGAAAAACACATCAGAGTCCCCCTCTCCTGCGGCTATCACATACTTATAATATCCACTGTTTTCTATAAAATAAATTATCTGAGACATAAATAATTACTTCTAAACATAAGCCTTGCATAAACTTCTAATATAAGCCATAGATAAATAAAACTCCTTACTTAAAAAAATCCTACTAGCAACGAATATATAAATTGTCACCGCGAATAGAGTAAAGACAGCAGCCAACAGCCAAGCCCAAAATCCATGAGGAACTTCTATTCCCTTCATTGCAAAGTATACTAGTACTATACCTACTAAAGATATAGCAAAAATGATGAATACTTTAGAAGAAATCAGATGAGGAGTTAATCGTTTTAATTTAAAATATTGATACACAAAATTCACTAAATAAAATATTATAGGGCCAATCAGGATGAAGGCATACTGAATTCTACCAAAGAAGTATGAAATCAGCAATGATATTATCGCAGTTATAACTGGCTGCAACCAAGTTTCCTTAAAGAAACCGTATGATGAGACTATTAGGTTGTAAGGAATACGACAGGCCGATAATAACCCTGAAATAGAATAAAGAATAGCAAGTGTAATATTAATATAGCTTACTTCGGTTTTTCCCTCTATATATAATCGCATGAAAGGTATTATCAAGTAAAAAGCACACATTACCAAAATTGTATTCATCATAATATATAAAAACTGAAATATAGTAAATACATCTTTAGCCCTTTTAGTTTCTCCTTTAGCACAAAGGTTAGCAAAAGTTGGTCCAAAAGATGAGTTAAGGGCTGTACTAAAAAGATTCAAGGCAGAAAATACCATTACATAGATAGAAAACACACTAACTTCATCCAATCCATACATAAATGATATCATGATTGCTGTTGAAGTTGTGACAATACTATGCGACACCTCGTTTACTAAAGAATAATTTTTGCCATGAATTGTTGCTGATTTAAACAAATTCCCAATCCTTTTGATATCTGGATAGCGTTTTACATACACTATCTTAAGTACCATAATCTTTACAATACAGCCAAAAAATAACCAAAAGAATAAAAATAAAAAATTCCATTTGAAAAATATAGTCGTAAAAACTAATACATAGTATATTGTCTGTTCAAGAAGAGTAGCAATAGACATTATAAATTTTTCTTGAAAAGCAGTAAATACTATGCGATACTTAGATGTGAAGTAGAGATCAAGAAAACTCTTAAATCCCATTATAATAAAAGCAATAAAGATCGTAATTTCCGGTATTCCACTATTAATATTCCACGCTGTAACTCCGGCAACAACAAACATTATACCCAAAAAAACATACGACATTTTTTTAAAGTACAAATTTGCCGCTGTTACTTTCTCTGATATATTTTCCCAATTATGATCTGCTATAGGTTTGTATAGTGAATAAACAGCAGCTGTCGTTGCTCCTGACTGTAAAAGAAGAATTATATTAAGAATTTGTGTAATAGTTGATGACAAACCGTTCACGTCAGATCCATAAGTGAGAATTATAAATCTAGGTGCAAAAAAGCCCAATGCTATTATCAAAAGATAGTAACCCAATTCCCATGCGGTGTTTTTTATAAAAATCTTACTTCGCTCCATCTCACAGATATTTTTTATCATATTGAATCAAGAAATTGACTTGCAGTTTCTAGCAATGTACTGGGACTAATACTATTAATTTTAAAAATTGCAGGGATAAACCACGCTAGCATAATGAGCGACAATAGTATATTGCAACCATTAAGATGTATAGATGGTTCCTCACATTTATTATATTTTAGAATTCTCTCATATGCTATTATGTTAACAATAGTAGGAAGAAAGAGTAATCGACTAAATGAAAGATTAAGAACCAACAATGGGATTATTGCAGCAGAAATAGCATTAATAATATAATTAATATTTATCAAGTAATAAACTTCAGCTATACCTTCTTCATTCAAAATAGCTTTAATTACATACTTTCGCATCTTTATAGACATATAAAAAGAAAAAATATACGCAGGAATAAAAATGAAAGCTCCTAACCTTGTCATTGTTGCCATATTTGCATCCAATTTGTTATCAATACCTAAATCTAAAATATTGAAAATCACGTATATCTGATCTAAGAAAGGCAAACTCCTTGTTACGTATATAATTATCACTAATAATAAAGAAATTATAACAACCAACTTAGCGAATATATTTTTTCTGTAATAATATGATAAATTAGACTTTTCATCAAGATCCTTTTCTGTCTTTACTACCTTATTTCGTTCATTCGCATTTATTTTTGCACAGTAAACGAATAAGAGAGCAAAAAACAAAGAGTAATGCATCATACCAGCCAATATAACAAGTAAAAAATATAGTAGTATTTTACCTCTAAACAAATATCGCAGGGAGAACACAAATAATGAAAACGCCAGTGTGAACCTTATTGTGACTGTACAAGAAGGGTAAATATAGGGAAGTATTACAGGAATAAATGCGTGAATATTGTATATATTACTTCTAATTCCCAAATGAAATAATACTAAACAAATTACGTATATAATACCAAGAAAAACATTATATGATTCTACTCCCATTATTTTAATTTCTTCAACGAAATAATCATAAATTCCTTCAACCGCCATACCACCATTTTGATTCTCAAACCCTAATTTATATAAATAATGATCACCAGACTCTCCATCATTGAAGCAAAACAAAATACCTAAAAACAGTAAAGTTAAAACAGCAATCAAATTACTACTCCTATTTTTAAAAGTAAGTATCAGATTTATGACTAATAAGAAACAATATGGAAATGCAAGAAGCAACATAGTTATGTGTAATCAAAAAGATGTTCTCAAACCTAGAACATTCAATCTTTTAGAATTATATTCAAATCCTGTTTAGAGAACTTACTATTATATAAATAGACTGTATTGTCGTGCAAACATCTCAATTCTTTTGGCGTAAGAATAGCAATTTGTTCAATAGTTCTAGCCAAATTATTTTTATCGATATTAATACCTATTTGATAATTTTCCACCAAACATTGTGTATCTCCACCAGCACTATTGATAAATGGAAGTCCCATACTGATATACTCCACGGATTTCAAGGACATAGTGGATTGAATCTCTTCTTTAGGGACATTAATAGCTAAATTACATAAAGAATAAATTTTCATTTTTTCTTTTATATCAAAAACAATTCCATGTCCAATTACATCGATACCTGAATCAGTTAGCAACTCTTTAAGAGCAAGATAATTTTGCCCCTCTCCGATAATATGCAAACAGACTTTTTTCCTCTTAGCAACCCCCTTTAATATCAAATTTAACAAATTAATATCGGTTATATGATTGATATTTCCTAAATAACAAAACGTCAATTTTGAAGTGTCATCATTATACTGGAGAAATTCCTGAGCATCAATAACCGGCATGAGCAACTTAGCAGGTGTATTAGGAGCAATTTTCTTTATAAAATCAACCCCAACCTGCGAAACGCACAAAATCAAATCAGCCTCTGAAATATAGCGGTTTCTTATGTTTGCCCATATACTAAATGGCCAAGAAAGTAGTTTAGAAAATCGTTTTGTAGGAAAACTTTCAGGCCACGTGTCATAACAATCAAGAATAACCTTACACTGAGTAATCTTTTTGTACTTAATAACACTTCTCACCAATGTGTTTGGTGGAAATATGCAGTATATCACATCAGGTTTTGTCTTTTTCAAAAGAGCAAAAACTTCTTTCGAAAAAACATAATGAGATCTCAAACGGCTTATTGACAAATTCTTAGCGTAGCGAGGAACCTGAATTTGGGTCGTATTAGGATAATTAACTGTATAGTATTTTTTATCATAATGATTAAAGTTTGATATAAAATACTTGGTAGAATAGTGATTATCATTAAAATATTCTACAACCCCCTTCATTCTTGTTTCATAACAATTGAAACAACTGATACAAACACATATCTTACTCATTTATGATATAATTCTTAAATTGTTCATATACCACATTCCTCCTCGAATTTAGTTTTTCTAATTCATACTCCTTTGCTTTATTAAAATTCACTTTAGCCTTAGCATCTAAATCCGACTCTATAATAGTCTTAAAAGTTTTGATTAAAGAATCAACGTTCCCTCTTTTAAAAATCGCATCAGATGGAAGTAATTCTGGAATACCACCTGTAGATGATCCTATTGCTGGACAAGCTCGACTCATTGCCTCAATCAATGCTCTAGGAAGACCTTCCTGCATACTTGGCTGAATATAAATATCTAGAGAGTCAATCCATTCAAGAACTTGTTGATGTTTCATTTGCCCCTTAAAGACAACACGGTCTGCTACTCCATTTTTCAAAGCACAAGATCTTAGATAATTAGAATCTCCACTTCCTACAAGTTCATATCGAATATTATATTTTTTCAACTTAGACATAGCTTCAATAAAATATTGCTGTCCCTTTGCTTTATTATTTATAGCAGCAGTAGTACCGACAACAATAAGATCTGATTTATTCAGATTATTTTTCTGTTGTCTTTTATTTAGTATAATATCGTCCATAGTATCCAATATGACATTAGAAGCATACGTACTAATACCTTTAGTTGGATAACGATTCTGAAGCCATTTTTCTGTAACATAGATGACAAAAGCAGCGTCTCTTGTATCAATTTTAGCCCTATATTCCATAAAAGGAGCTATTAACTTTCCTGCCAAACTGTGATTCCAATAACCATCCCAAGCGCATCCAGCATTCTCTAAAAGATAGGGTTTATTCAATTCACGAGCAACTGTCACACCTAATGTGGCAATAATACCACCTCGAATGAATACTAAATCAACCTTCTGCATCTCTTTTTTTAAAACCTTTTTAGCCTTAGGTATAAGCGTAAAAATCCCTTTAAAGGTATTCAAATTAGGAAATTCTAGAAACTTAATATTTGGTAAAGTGATTTTTTCTTGGTGTGCCTCTTTATATGTTTTATCAATCTTATATACTCTCGTCGCAACAACAAGCTCGTCAACTACATTAAAATATCTTAAGAATAAACTATCAGTAAGTGTAGTGCTACAATAATTCCCATCAATATCTTTATAAATTGGTAAGTCGTGACAAAAAATTCCTTTTATCATATCTTTAATTTCAATCAGTAAATAAATTTACCCTCAGCTACATTCTTTAAATGCTGTCCGTAAGGCGATTTACCATAACGCAGTGCAGAAGTCATTAGTGTTTCTTTATCAATCCAACCATTACGAAACGCAATCTCCTCCGGAGCGGATATTTTCACTCCTTGTCGTTTCTCAGTCATCTGTACAAACTCGGATGCTTCTATTAAACTATCCATAGTCCCTGTATCAAGCCAAGCAAAGCCACGCCCCAATATAATTCCTTTCAATGCCCCATCTTTAAGATAAAGATTATTGAGCGATGTTATTTCTAACTCACCACGAGCAGAGGGTTTTACGTCCTTTGCAAATGAAACAACACGCTTATCATAAAAATAGAGTCCAGTGACACAGTAATTACTCTTTGGATACTTAGGTTTTTCCTCTACAGATAGAATCCTACCATCTTCATTGAATTCCATAATACCGAAACGTTCCGGGTCATTGACATAATAACCAAAAATTGTAGCATACCCGTTTTCGGCATTACTCACTGCACTCTTAAGTTTTTCTTTCAGACCACTTCCGTAAAAGATATTATCTCCTAATATCATTGCGCACCAATCATCACCTATGAAATCTTCACCCAGCAGGAAGGCCTGAGCAAGGCCATCTGGAGATGGCTGTGCTTTATATGACAGTTGAATGCCAAACTGACTACCATCACCTAAAAGACGTTCGAAATTGGGTAAATCTACAGGTGTAGATATAATCAGGATTTCCTTTATCCCCGCTAACATAAGCGTAGACAATGGATAAAAAATCATTGGTTTGTCATAAACTGGAAGCAATTGCTTTGAAGTAACCATTGTTAAAGGGTACAATCTTGTACCTGCCCCACCAGCAAGAATAATACCTTTCATGAGTTTTATTGTTTATTATTAATACACTGTTCAAGGGAAATAAGCCAATGCGGAATTGTTATACCAAAAGTTTTCTTTACTTTTGATTTATCCAAAACAGAATAATTGGGTCTTATCACCTTAGAGCCATATTCTTCAGAACTGCAAGGATTAATTTTGCAGTTGTGCCCACTCAAATAATTGATGGCTACTGCAAAGTCATACCAAGATACCGAACCTTCATTAGTAAAATTATACTCACCTGTCATATCTAATTTATCTTCATCAATAACTTTAAAAATTACAGATACTAACTCAGGAGCGTATGTCGGGGTACCAACCTGATCATATACTACGTTTAGAGTTTCCTTCTCAGCCGTCAAGCGGAGCATCGTTTTCATAAAGTTACTTCCAAAGCCAGAAAACATCCAAGCTGTACGAAACAAGATGAACTTACATCCGACTTCATGGATAGCCACTTCCCCGGCATATTTAGTTGAAGCATAGACATTTATTGGATGCTTCTCATCAGTTTCCACATAAGGAGCGGCTTTCCTACTGTCATAGACATAATCAGTAGAGATATGGATAAGCGTGATGTCGCATTCCTTAGCGACAGTTGCTAGATTTCTTACGGCATCACAATTGATAAGATTTGCCATTTCAAAATCTGTTTCCGCTTTTTCCACATCCGTATAGGCAGCACAATTGATGATAACATTAATTTGCGCAGACTTGCAGACAGAACGAATGGCATCCTCGCTAGTGATATCTAATAGGATCGTTTCTAACATATCATCTGCAATCACATCTGTAAATATTATATTGTGATTCTGGAAACAACGAGATTGCGCTCTGATAGCCTGCCCTAACTGACCGTTAGCACCGGTGACTAAAATATTCATATTTAATATTGTTTGAATAATTGTTAGTACTTGACGGACCACTCATACTTTTTAAGAGCGCCATCTACGTTTTCTTCTATTTGGATTCCGATGATTGTGTCACCATAATAATACAAAGGTTTGAATGTTATTCGATCCCTATTTGCTTTCAGATACTCTAAAATGCCATCATTACTTAGATGTTTATGATCATCATCTCCGATAAACATATTGTGATTCTTTACAAAATCTACAACTTGCTCCAATGTCATCGATAAATCTTCGAATTTCATTTCTAATATAATTTATTATTTATATCAAAATCATAAGATGCATCCTTAAGACAAGCATGCTTCAGATCTTTTTCGCTAAGAATAGCATGCTTAACAGGAACTTTCCAGTCAATCCCTAAACTCTTATCTTTGATATTTATGCCGGCATCGGCTTCCGGATGATAGAAGTTATCACACTTATATTGAAAGATAGCTATCTCACTCAGCACTGCGAACCCATGGGCAAACCCACGAGGAACAAAGAACTGACGATGGTTTTCTTCCGTAAGTTCTACCGCTACATGTTGACCGAAGGTGGAACTGCCATGTCGAATATCCACTGCAACGTCAAGAACCGCGCCTTTCACACATCGTACTAGTTTACTTTGGGTATATGGCATCTTTTGGTAATGTAATCCACGCATCACACCGTAGGAGGACATGGATTCATTATCTTGTACAAAGTGAATATCCATACCTGTTTTTTCCGCAAATTCGTTAGCATTGAAACTTTCGAAGAAATAGCCGCGTTCGTCTTGATAGACTTTAGGTTCTATGATTACTAAGCCTTCAATAGTAGTTTTAATTATATTCATCATTTAACATTAATTATGGACATAATGTCCGGACTTAATTTCTAATTTGTTCAACTCAGCCAACTGTTGCAGCCTTTCATATTGTTTGTAGGCTACCGTCTTATCACTCTTCGGAAAGTGCACCAACAACCGAGTATTCGGTATCAGACTATCACCTGTAAAGAGCCATCTATCCAGCAAATAGCTAAGACAACTCCAGTCGTGACCAGGAGTGCTAAGTACCTGCATCGCTACTCCGTCAAAGAGAGGTAAACTTGCATTTTCATCTATGATAGCAACATTATCAAACCGATAAATGAAATGCGGTATCTCAATCTGATAACGAGACATATTATACTTGGGAGAATATAGACCTTCCTTACCGTGTTCAGAGGTATATATTGTGCTTTGCGGAAAAGCTGACACCACTTCATTCAGACCATAAATGTGATCAAAATGTGTATGAGTGAGAAATATACCTCGTAATGTAAGTTCGTATTTATGGACATAATTTATTATCGGTTGCACATCACCACAATCTACGATATATAAATCTTGACTATTATCTGAATGAATCAAATATGTCATAGAGTTAAATACGGAATTGACAATGCTATCCAAATATATCATATTACCGATGGAATCCGTGTAAACGTATCTATTAAATTGTATCCATCCCAAGTAAGCGCAAAAACAGTCGTCTCTCCGATGGGCACAACACGATCCAGTCCCTTCAGACGATTGCGGCGAATGAAATCAATGAGTTCGTTCTTTTCAAATCCGTAATACCCCAGTGTCTGGTACTTGGTGGTGACGATCGGAGCAATCTCATCCAACGATCGAACAGTGTATTCTGAGAAATAGCCACATGTACAGCGGAAGTCTTCAATATTCTTCGGCAGTTCCACTAATTCGGAACGTACCGCCACATTGTCGGGCATCTTCTCATACTTAACATCCATGTATGCAGCCTGACGATAGAATGCAGTTATTTTGTCCACACTCACCACAGCTTGTAGTCGATATTTATGCTCAGCATGCTCATGAACAGCATTCCAAAAGCGATCCTTGGCCGCTTCCAAGTGCTCATCTTGCAACCAAAAAATAGTATGGGGAGCTGAACAGGCATTTTGATCAAACAAATAGGTATCGTTATAAAAGGCCTCCGCCAACTTTTTCATATCGGCATCACAGGTTGCCATTATGGCTTTTGGACGGATGGCTGCAATGGAATATCGGTCAGCGAAGCAGACATCAAAGCTACGTGCCGGTAGTACATTTTGACGCAGGGTGGCAATGGTCGTATCCCCCCCCCAAATGACACGAACGTCACAAAGAGAAGAAAAATAAGCATTAGCATCACTTGTATGGTCATATCGAACCAGAACAATGCGTGAAGCAATATCATCATACTTTCCGCACTCTATCAATTCATGTAAATGATCAATAATCAAGTCAACCTGTGTAAACTGTTTGCCGCTGACACGAACCACATTTGCATTACCTGCTAACAGACCGGCCACCAATGAATAACCAAAATTGATAGGTACATTACTGGGAGCAATGTGGAACAGTATGCCACGACCCAATCTCAGTTTATCCTGCATATACCGTTCTTTCAGTGCTATCAGATTTGCCCTTCGACAGAAAAACGCAAAAGTAATGACATCCGGAAACATACGACTTCGATGATCTTTCAGTAAGACTGAAGATAAAGCATTCAGAAACTCTATCACACCGTCCGAGAATGGTTCATCGGGGTGATATTGCGTAAACTTCTCCCAATCAATCTCTTGTGGGAAAAGCAAGATATAATCAGAACTTTGTTGCATAGGTATCACTACATCCACGGATTTCCGCATTTTTAATTCGACCTTCAATCTTGAAATACTTGCCTTTCAGACCACAAGGACAATCGTCTTCACCCAATATCATACCTTCATCTTCAGTCAAAAGCACATGTCCGGGATAGCTACCGGGCAATACGCTCACCACTTCAATCAGACCTTGTTCACCTACAGCGGCTAATGAAAAATCTTTCGGGCGGCGAATCAACACATCACTGAAAACAGAAGCATGCAAATAACCGCATTGGCACTCCATATACACACAACCGGTCTGCTCAACCATCCCGTAATAGTCATGTATATTCTCCGGCAAAATGCCACAAACTTCATTCAGACGTTTCTTATATTCTATTGGAGAAACTTTCTCATTGACCAGTTTTTTCCAACCACCACCATGAATAAGCACACCTTTGGAAAGGTTGGGTAAGTAACCGGTTTCGATAAGTTTTTTGTAAAAATGCTGCCAAATCATAAAAGTAAAACCAAACATAAAGATCGTTTCATCCTTATGTTCTTCGAGGAAGTTCTTCATGCCTTCGATGTCCAATTCCATATTTTCATCCAGTGCATACTGACGTTTACTTCCGAACATGGAAAAACCTAAAATACCGGCTCCACGGGCAGAAAACATACTTCTATTCTTGACAACAGCTGATGTATCCAGTATCAGCATGGGCACACGCTTGGTGCCAATGAAGTGACTGACGATTTTTGTCAAACATTTCTGCTGGGCACTACTTGTTTCACGATCCAGAAAGATACGCGACACCTGCTGACCTGTAGTTCCCGATGATGTCATAGTCTTTACAATTTCATCTTTCTCACAACTGCGAAGTTCAAACTCCTTAAATAGACGAACAGGAAGGAATGGGAGCTTTTCGTAACCGGGAAGATTATCCATGTCCAGTTCCATTGCATCCATCATTCTACGATATGGCAGACATTGCTCATAATGTTTGCGTGTCAGTTCATGCAGACGATTATTGAGTAATTCGCGCTTTTGGTCTTTACTTAATGAATACGGGGATATTTCCAATATTTCGTTTATTTCCATACTCAAATCATTTTTTGAAGTTCAGGGTATTGTATCTTACCTGATGTGTATTTGGGAATTTCCGCAATCACTTGAATAGCAAATGCGCGGGGATTGAATCCGGTCTTCTCCACTAGTAAATTCTTGATTTGATCTTCTAGTCCTTCTTCAGTCACAAACACTGTTATCTTATCATCCACACCTACACATGCGCAATTTGAAGTAACTGCTTTTACGAGTTGTTCCGTAGCATCTAAATTACAACGATTACCCCAGACTTTTACAAATCGTTTCATACGTCCGGTGATATAGTAATAGCCATCTGCATCTTTGCGAGCAATATCACCTGTATGCAATATTCCATGATTCTCATCACCTTTAGACAGATCTTCACGACATTCTGCATATCCCATTGAGACATTAGCTCCCTTATAAACCAACTCACCGTCAATATCCGTGTCTAGTATTTCATTACCTGACGCATCTGCCAATGAGAATTCACCACCCGGAATGGCAATGCCGATACTACTAGCTTTCTCTAATGCTCTTTCCCAAGGAAGATAACTCATTCTGGCAGTAGCTTCAGTCTGTCCGTACATTACAATAAATTGTTTGTCGCTCTGCTTAGCAAAATCTACAAACTCCTTCACAAAAGTGGCGTTCAACTTCCCACCAGCCTGCGTCATGGTCTTAAGATCCGGCAGTTCCATACGAAAGAAACGTAATCTGCGTAACATCTCGTAAGTATAAGGAACACCAGCTATAGATGTAGCTTTCTGCTCTTTGATGAACGACCAGAACTCTTTTTGAATAACAGATTTATCAGTTAATAAAAGGGTGGCACCTTTAATCAAGTGACTGTTGATTACCGAAACGCCAAAACTATAATACATTGGAAGTGTTGTTACGGGACGTTCATTTTTATCAATTTGAAGATACTCGGCTATAGATTCAGCATTACTTTCCAGATTTTTTAATGACAGACGAACTAGCTTTGGTGATCCAGTACTTCCAGAAGTGGTCAGACAAAGTATAAGGTCCGGATTTAAAATCTTCTCTTCAGTGGTAAAGTCATGATCATAAGTTATCTGCTGGAGTGAGAAGTCACCATATTCATAAAGTGTCTTTCCACCTATTTCACATTTGCGATGTGTAGGCATCCAAAGGTATTCGGGATGATAAATAGTAATAAGCTGTTGTATTAATTCCAGCTCTTTACTTCCATCAAGTAATACAGCAGGAATCTTTTTCATTATACATGCCATATATCCCACTAAAGACCCCAGTTGATTTTCGCACAAAAAGAAAATAAGTCCCTTTACAGGTATATGCTCATGAAAATCCTCTACTTTTGTATAAAGTTCAGCATAAGTAAGTTTTTCACCACGGTCAGTAATGACGGCTATTTTTGCCGAATATTGCTGTAGATTAAACATCGTTATCAAATATCAGCCAGTTTATTTTGTATTTTCTCTGCTATATGTTGGGCATCAAGACCAGTTTGTGCAAGCATGTATTTATAAGAACCAGCATGTGGGAAATCAGTCAGACCAAGTAGGAGCATCTGTGGTATTTTCTTGCCACTCTGTACTAAAGTTTCTGCAACAGCAGCACCAAGTCCACCTGATACAAATCCTTCTTCACAGGTTACTACCAATTTACAGTCATGGCAATATTTAGCAAGCACATTTGTATCAAGAGGCTTTATTGTATGCATATTTATTACCGTACATTCAATACCTTGTTCTGCCAACTTTTTCGCGGCTTGAAGTGACTGATACACCATTGTACCAGTAGAGACTATAGTAACATCGGCTCCTTCACACAGCGTTATAGCCTTACCTATTTCAAAATCATAATCGGATTTATACACCATAGGGTCATTAGCTTCACCACAAAGCCTCAAATATACAGGACCTTCAAAGTTAAGAAGGGCTTCTGTTGCTTTAACTACCTCAGTCGAATCGGCTGGCGATACTATAGTCATGTTAGGTATAGCACGCATCAAGCAAATATCATCAAGACCGTAGTGGGTATTACCCTGTTGCTGAACACCGAAACCAGCAGCCAAGCCAACAACTTTTATATTATGCTGCATATATCCGCAATGGATCTTCACTTGCTCATAGCTGCGTGTTGCAATGAATGCTGCAAAAGATGTAGCAAACACATTGTAGCCCTCACTGGCAAGTCCAGACGAAACTCCGATAAGATTCTGCTCGGCAATACCTACATTAAGAAACTTATCAGAATAAACCTTACTATATCGTTCCAAACCGGAAGAACGTGTAAAGTCTGCTGAAACCGCCATCAGATTATCAGCTATAGGAGCGAACTCGGTAAGCGCGGAACCGAAAGTACCTCGTTTGCCGAGCATAGACCAAGTACGAAGTTGTATTCTGTTATATTCCATAATTATCTGTTTATTTTAGTTCTTCCATTGCTTGTTTATATTGATCTTCGTTCATTGATGAATGATGCCATGAGTTGACACCCTCCATAAATGATACACCTTTCCCCTTGATTGTATGACCGACTATAACAAGAGGTTTACCATTTATTGGTCTATTCTCCAAAGCATTAATTATAGCTTCCGTGTCATTTCCATCAATCTCTACCACTTTACAGCCGATGGCTCCCAAAGTATCAGCAAAAGAAAAATTCATGATCTCAGACGTCATACCATCCTGCTGATATCCATTATGGTCAATGAACACGATAAGATTATCCAATTTATACTGAACTGCAGACACAAATGCCTCCAATGTACTTCCTTCGTTACACTCTCCGTCACCCACGACAACATATGTTTTATAATCAAGTTTTTTCTTTTTTGCGTTAAGAGCCTTCCCGACAGCGAAGGATAACCCCATACCAAGACTACCTGTAGAACACTCAATGCCCTTGTCCAATTGCTTAATAGGATGTGCAGGATACAATCCTCCGTCAGTCATGAAATTTTCATGATATTCCATTGTTGAGAAAAAACCACGAAGGCTAAGGACTGAATAAAGCGCAGTGTATGCATGCCCTTTACTCAACACAAAACGGTCACGCCCTTCTTTAAACGGATTAGAGGGGTCAATATTCATAACACCACCATACAACACAGCTAAAAAATCGGCAAGGGAAAGGGCTGGACCTATATGTACACCTACCTTACCTGTGCCATAAGATGACACGACTATTTCTCGCCGAAGTTCTTTGGCTAACTGTTTACAGTTATTTATTTTTTTTTGTTCCATTATTATTGCTCTAGTTTAAACCTCCATCAATGCGCACTACCTGTCCGGTAATAAACGAAGAATCATCCGAAGCCAGAAATAATGCAAGTTTAGCTATCTCTTCTGGTTGGGCAATACGTTTGAGCGCAGTACGCCTCATTATTTCCTCATTTGCTTCTGCTCCCATCTGCTCTTTCATACGGGTATCAGTCATACTGGGAGCAAGAGCATTCACCCGTATTCCATAAGGAGCCAGTTCCTGAGACAAAGTCTTTGTTAAATATATCATTGCAGCCTTGCTGCATCCATAACTTATGTATGCAGGATAAGCATCAATTCCTCCAACGCTTGCCATGTTGATAATTACACCTTCCCGTTGCCGCATCATTATTTTAGAAACACCCTGTATGAATTGCACATGGGCAAAAAAATTAACCTGAAAAATTTCGTGCAACTGTTTCATCGTTGTCATTTGTAATAAGCCTTTCGTTACCACACCTGCATTATTTATCATTATGTCAATACGCTGTTTACTCTTGAATATCTGTGTGATAGTACTTTTTATACTATCTTCATCCATCATATCGAAATAATACTTGGTAATCATCGTGCCATTCCTTTGGATTATTTCCTCACATAGCATGTCGAACTCTTCATTTTTCTGTCGCAAACAAGCAATAATATTGCACCCTTGTGCAGAAAAAGTCTCAAGCATAGCTTTACCAATACCTCTGTTACATCCTGTGATGAGGACAACTTTTCCTTTTATATCCATAATCAAATCTTTGGAGTTAATGCCTTGCGCTCTTCCGACTCTGAAAGAGTAAAAGTCATTTCACATGAACAAACTAGTTTGCCGTCAACCATAGCTCTTCCTTTACCTTTTGCTATACCATGACGGTATGACAACAGCTCTGTGTCAAGTACCATTTTGTCACCGGGACGAACTTTCTGAAACAGACGCAACTTATCACAAGAGAGGAGCAACACTTGCTTGCCTTTATTGCCTTCCAATGTCAATATACAAAGAGCACATACTTGCGTCAAAGCTTCTGCTTGCAGGAAACCGGGCATACAAGGATCACCAGGGAAGTGAATAGGGAAAAACCATTCGTTATGAGTCAAGTTCTTATACCCCTTACACCTCTGTCCCGGTATTACTTCATCAATCCTATCAAAAAACAAATAAGGATATCTGTCTGCTTGATACTCTAAAATCTGATTATAATCCAATGATTTTATTTCAACATCTTCCATTGTTTAATAATTCTCTGTTAATATGATACATTTTAAATATAATGAATAAAAATCATTATTTAGCATATTAGATTTTAGAATGTGATATCGTATTTCTGAAGAATCTCCATCCCCTTTTCGAAAGAAGAAAGGTCAACAATATCGTCTGTTTCCAGCATGATATCAAAAGTATCCTCCAAAGCTGCAACAAGAGTCATATGACCTACGCTATCCCAAAGTTCTACACCTTGATATTGAAGACCTTCACACTGTTCTGCTGTTATTTGCAGATTTTCCACGAAAACATTTGTATACTTTTCTAAAGTTGTCATATCGGATTATTTTAATAATTATTTTAATGTTAAACCTCCATCAAGGATTAAATTTGTACCAGTTATCCAACTGGAGGCGTCAGATAACAAATATATCATCGCCCATGCAATATCATATGGATCACCATAGCGTCCCAACGGATATTGTTTCATATCTTCCTTTAATTGCTCCTTTGTTACAGATCCACCCTCAAGAATACCTGTATTAACCATTGCCGGACAGATGGCATTTATACGAATACTTTTGGGAGCAAGTTCAAGAGCCGCAGTCTTTATATATGCACTTATCGCACCTTTACTGGCAGTATACATGGAATTACCGACAGATGTACATCCTAATCCTGCCATAGAACTAGTAAATACAATAGATGCACCCTTCTTTATTTTCTTCTTTTTTAGAAGTTTTTGGAAAAGGAGAACAGGGGCTATAGTATTTACTTGAAATATGGATTTCAAGTCTTCTTCCTTTACAAATTGAAGTAAAGACAACTTTGTAAAACCAGCGTTATTGACCAACCCATGAATTTCAGGTAAATTTGAAACCAATCCATCTATTGCCAATGTGTCAGCAAGATTACAAAGGATCATACAATGATCATCTCCTTCCAACTGTTCAAGAGTTTCCTTCAATCGTTCCTCATTACGGGCTGTAATGATTACCTTTGCGCCCATCCTTGAACATTCTATAGCCGTAGCACGCCCTATCCCGGATGAAGCACCCGTGACTAAAATAGTCTTACCTTCTAATGAAAACGGATTATACATTAACTTAATAAAATATTAATTCTGAACAAACTATTTTATTTGTCTGAAAATGAACACTTCCCCATGCTAGTCCCACACCGAAAGCACAACCAATAGAATCTAGTTTTCTAGTTGCAAAGTCTTTGCTACACTGTGTTATGATAGTGACAGGAATAGAAGCACAGCTCGTGTTACCAAAATCACGAAGGCTATAAGGTGTCTTTTCTGGAGCAAAATTTAGTTTCTTTCGAATTTTCTCGTTCATGTAGTGATTGGCTTGATGCAGAAAGAGATAATCCATCTGTTCAAGATTTAGTACATATTTTTCGGCTAGTCTTTTTACACTTTTCGGAGCAACAGACATTCCGAAAGCGAACACATTCATGCCATCCATAGTACAGTCAATATTACGACGTAATTGATTTGGACCATACTCTATGAATTCAAGGTCTTTCGCTGTAACGGCATTCCGACAACCACCAACAGGAGTATAAATAGATTTAAAGTCCTTGCCACGAGTGCCATGTTCAAACTCCAAGGTGGAAGCTATAGTGTCAAATTCTAAAGCAGTACATGAACCGGCATCACCAAAGAGTGGTCGCGTTTCCTTATCAAAAGGTGAATGGAGCAATGTCGAGGTATCACCACAAAGAAGCAGAGCTCTTTTCAAACAGCCTCCCATTATGAGGGAAGCAGCAGAGTTCAATCCTACCACCCACCCCGAACAACCATGCTTAATTTCAATAGAAAGGCAAGTCTCTGGCAATCCCAGTTCTTCTTGTATTATACAAGCTGTTGGCGGGACTACATAATCGGCTGATGATGAAACGAACACAATTACGTCTATCGTATCTTTTCCCCAACCTAAGTCCTCAAGCAATTTATTGGCAGCCTTAACACAAAGATCGCTAGCTGTAGTACCTGATTCAACCGTATGTTTGCGTTCTATGCCTGTCTGAGCTATCACACGAGAAGCCTCGCCCTCCTTAAAGACAGGAAGGTCAATGTTTTCTTCTACATGTGACGGTACACATGCTGAGATTCCCCGAATAGCTACATTAGGTATTGATATGAATGCCATAAGTTACTTTTTAGATTCTACTATAGCAAACAAATCCTCGATAGTATTGCAATTGCGAAGATCATTCCCGTTAATAACAACATCATATTCATCATCAATCATTGATATAATTGCAAGAGATGAAAGGGATGACCACTCATCAAGCTGCCTAAACTCTGTTGTAGCCTGAAATTCACTTGCATCAGTTTCGTCAAACTGATTAGCAAAATTCTGAATAAAATCATTTATTTTCATATTATATTTTTATTTTAGACAAATTATTCCTTATTTTCTGTGATTTTATGTCGAATCCTTCCTTCGTTAAAGTACCATATAAATATGGAATACCTTTTTCATCTTCACCTTCTCCTTCCCATACACACCCCAACCCCTTGTTTAAAGCAAGCACTGATTTATTATCTTTATACACCCAAATATCTAGATAATTAATACCTAACTTTTGGAATATAAAGTCATCCAACATTAATGCCGCTTCAGAATTTTGAATCGAATTTCCGAAAGAGCAGAAACGACCTACCTCAGCATGATTCTCTATAATGTTGTAAACACTAGTGGTCCCTATTCGCATTTTAGTTTTATCTTCGATAATAAAATAATAACTATTGATGTCGTTTCTTTGCTTGTCTATCCAACTTTGTTGCTGATCAACTGTGGCATTCAGAGAAGGAAGAAATTTTGAAATTTCCGGATTATTCCTAATTTCCAAAATGAACTCTGCGTCTTCTTTCGTGACAGGACGAAGATTGACAAAACGTCCTTCAAGGATTCCTTCATAAACCATATTACTTCACATAATCGTTTACAACAGCTATGATTCTATTAACTTCTTCATCAGTGAGCCACATGTGTAGCGGAAGTGTAATGAGATGTTTGCTGACTTCATGAGCACGGGGGCAAGTTCCCTTAGCATATAGATACATGCTATACTCTGTATTGTCACGGTAATGTACGCCACCATAGATATCATTTTCAGCTAGTTTACCTAAAAGTCCTTCACGATCAGGTACAATAAGTTCGTAAATATGGAAAGAGCATTCATCGGCATGAGGAGCTTTCACTATCTGAATCTTCGCATTGTTTTCAAATGCCTTGCTGTACATCTCCACAATTTCACGACGACGTGCATTATCCCTATCAAGATATTTAAGTTGAACTAATGCGATAGCAGCCATTATAGCATTGCCATTGTATTTATAACCCACATAGTCCACATCATATTTCCAAGCATAGGTCCCTTTGTTTGAACGAGCATAGGTATCTTTATTAATACCCAACCAAGCAAGCTGAC
The DNA here is from genome assembly GCF_023656585.1 of Bacteroides sp. B1-V-101. Taxonomy (NCBI): domain Bacteria; kingdom Pseudomonadati; phylum Bacteroidota; class Bacteroidia; order Bacteroidales; family Bacteroidaceae; genus Bacteroides; species Bacteroides sp. B1-V-101. Next base: position 116,206 of record NZ_JAMOKH010000010.1, read on the forward strand.
GTGCTAGTTTATCGTCTTTTTCATTTGCAAAGCATATCATACCACTATCACCCGTAGGAAGGTTCTTCACAGCCTGATAAGAATAAACCGTAACATCTACGCCATCCCAAGTACCTGGAGTTACACCATTAATTCGTGTGCCTGACATGTGAGCAGCATCAAGAATTAGTTTCAGATCATGCTTTTTACATATCTCTATGATCTTATCAAGTTTTCCTACGCGTCCACCATAACCTACAAAAATAATAGCTTTGGTTTTATCACTTATTTTCTTCTCAACATCTATAGGATCAAGGCAAAGATACTCATCTACATCAGCAAATGTAACATGCATATTTTCGTACATAACTGCGTGATTGGTCGATACAAAGGTGATAGGAGTTGAGATAATTTCATCACCATCTTGCCATCCATTCTGCATTTTAAGAATTTTCACAGCAAGATGAAGACCTACTGTGTTGGAGTTAAGATAATATGCATATTTATGACCGGTGTAATCTTTCCAGGCTTCTTCGAACTGAACGGTTTTAAAGCCCATGCCTGTCCAACCTTGCTCAAGGCATTCCTTTACCGCCTCGAGACATTCTTCAATCTCAAACTTTGGTTTCAATACTTGAATTGACATAATCTTGGATTTAATTTTAATTGGTAACGTCCTATTATAAACGTTAGCTATAATCGAATTTTAAACATCTTATTTTGAATACTAAATAGATTATTTCCCAATACAATAATAGGTAAAGTCTATTTCTAGCAATTCCTTTTTATCATAAATATTCCGTCCATCTATCACGACAGCACTTTTCATTGTTTTTTTTATCACTCCCCAACTTGGCATACGGAACTCTTTCCATTCTGTAACCAACATTAAAGCATCCGAATCCAATACAGAATCATACATATCTGTAGCATAAAAGACCTTCTCTCCGACTCGACGTCTACATTCATCCATCGCAATTGGATCATAAACTTTCACTGTCGCACCCGCGGCAAGCAACTTTTGAATCAATACCAGAGAAGGAGCCTCACGCATATCATCTGTTTCAGGTTTAAAAGCCAACCCCCATAAAGTGATTTGTTTACCTTGTATATCTCCATTGTAGTGTTTCAACAACTTCTCAAAAAGAATACTCTTTTGTCTTTCATTTACTTCTTCTACAGATTTCAAAACATACATAGAATAACCATTTTTCTCAGCTGTTTTAATCAAAGCTTTCACATCCTTCGGAAAACAAGAACCACCGTAACCGCAACCGGGATACAAGAACTTACTACCAATACGACTATCTGCTCCAATACCTTTACGAACCATATTCACATCTGCTCCTACTAGTTCACAAAGGTTGGCTATGTCATTCATAAAACTGATACGGGTAGCTAACATTGAGTTTGCAGCATATTTGATCATCTCGGCACTAGGAATATCCGTAAAAATCAACCGGTAATTATTCATCATAAAAGGTTTGTACAAACGCTCCATTATTTCTTTAGCTCTTTCAGATTCAATACCAACCACTATACGATCGGGTTTCATGAAATCATCAACAGCATCTCCTTCTTTCAAAAATTCAGGATTAGAAGCCACATCAAAATCAATCAGAACATTACGTTTGTCAAGTTCTTCTTGAATAACCGACTTTACTTTTTGAGCAGTACCAACAGGAACTGTGCTTTTAGTTACTACCAAAACGTACTTATTTATATTGCGACCTATAGTACGAGCCACTTCCAGTACATACTTCAAATCAGCACTACCATCCTCATCAGGAGGAGTACCTACTGCACTAAATATAACTTCTACTTCATCCAGGCATTCTTTCAAATCAGTAGCAAACTTTAAACGTCCAGCACTGTAATTACGATGCACCATGTCTTCCAAACCCGGTTCATAAATTGGGATGATACCTTTCTTCAGATTTTCTATTTTACACTTCTGAATATCTACACAAGTGACATCTATACCCATCTCTGAAAAACAACTACCAGTAACTAAACCTACATAACCGGTACCTACTATTGCTATTTTCATAACATCACGTTTACTTACAGTTATAATTGATAGAAAGAACGATACCAATCTATCGTATTCCGAACTCCTTCTATTATTGATTTATTGGGTTTAAATCCCAATTCTCTTTCCAAAGCTGTAGTATCTGCGTTTGTTTGATAAACATCCCCCGGTTGCATCGGAAAATAAATTTTATCAGCAGGATGTCCAATAGCTTTTTCTATGGCTTCAATAAAGTCCATTAATTTCACCGGATGAGAATTACCGATATTATATATTTTATATGGAGCTTTAGAAGAACTTGGTTCAGGATTCTGATCATTCCAATTCAAATTAGGTTCAGGGACATGATCTATCACCCGAAGAACTCCCTCAACAATATCATCAATATAAGTAAAATCACGCAGCATATCACCATTATTGAAAACCTTTATTGGGCGGTTATTCAGTATCGCACTAGCAAAAAGAAAAGGAGACATATCTGGACGCCCCCAAGGACCATAAACAGTAAAAAAGCGTAATCCCGTAGTAGGAATAGCATACAAATGACTATATGTGTGAGCCATAAGTTCATTAGACTTCTTTGTAGCAGCGTAAAGACTGACAGGATGTGCAACACTATCATTCTCTGAAAAAGGAACTTTTCCATTCAAACCATAAACACTACTCGAACTAGCATAAATCAAATGTTTCACTCTATAATGTCGACACCCCTCCAATACATTTAAAAAACCATCTATATTACTTTCCACATAAGCATACGGATTTTCGATGGAATATCTTACACCTGCCTGTGCAGCAAGATTCACAACCTTATCAAACCGCTCATTAGCAAAAAGCATTTGCATTGCCTGTTTATCTTCAAGATTCATACGGATAAATCGGAATTTTTCATAAACATTGCTTTCTACAAACAAATACCAATTTACAGCATTTTCTTCTATTCCTAAAGTAAGTAAACGACCATATTTTAAATTAATATCATAATAAGAATTGATATTATCTAACCCTACGACTTCATCTCCTCGAGAAAGCAAATACTTACAAACATAAGAGCCAATAAAGCCAGCAGCTCCTGTAACAAGAATTTTCATACATCCAATATTTCAAATCGTGAATTCCTAGAAATAAATTCCGGTACTATTCTCTTCATCAAAGCAACCGTATCCATTATTTCTACATTTCTAGCTAAAATTTCAAAATCAGCATATGATTCTAATATGTCATTATACTCATATCGACGAACTTTAGCTATTTTTATTTTTTTATTACTAGTAGGCAGAGTATTTTCTTCCGTACTCAAAAGTTCTTCATATAACTTTTCTCCTGGTCGTAAACCTGTATATTCAATCTTGATATCTTCATCTAGACGGTAGCCTGCTAATTCAATCATACGAGTAGCTAAATCTACAATCTTCACAGGCTCCCCCATCTCAAAGACAAAGATTTCATTCCCCTCTCCCATCATACCGGCTTCCATCACTAAACGACAAGCCTCCGGAATAGTCATAAAGTACCGAATAATATCTGGATGAGTAACAGTCACAGGACCACCATTCTCAATTTGTTCTTTAAAACGAGGAATCACAGAACCATTACTGCCTAAAACATTTCCAAAACGAGTTGTGATAAATTTTGTCTTTCCTTTGGCTTTTCCTTCTTTTATAGCAGTTCCCAAACTCTGAACATAGATTTCAGCAAGACGTTTGGAAGCTCCCATTACATTCGTGGGATTTACGGCCTTATCTGTTGAAATCATGATCATTTTCTCCGCCCCATACTCCACTGCCATATCTGCCACTTGACGAGAACCGATTACATTGACATAGACAGCTTCACAAGGATTTTCCTCCATTAAAGGTACATGTTTATAAGCCGCAGCATGGAATACTATTTGTGGATGATATTGCTCGAAAACCATGCGTACACGTTGTTTAACCCGCACGTCGCCAATAACAGGTATAAAATCAATATTAGGATAATTTTTCTCAAATTCAAGGCGAACATTATGAAGGGGAGTTTCACCCGAATCAAATAGAATCAGTTTACGAACACCAATCTGAGCCAGTTGTCTACAAAGCTCACTTCCAATACTTCCAGCTGCTCCTGTTACCAATATAATCTTATCACAATATTCGGAAGCTATCTCCTGCATATTGATCTTTATCTCTTCACGTCCCAGCAAATCTTCTATACGTATGGGCCGGACAAACTGATGGAAGAATCCGTTCACATCTGCTTCACTGATAGAAGGAGCAATTAATGTTTTCACTCCACTACTTTTACAGTATTCAAGTAATCTGTTTTCTTCTTCCCTTATTGATTCATAGCGCGCAAAAAGGATACCTTGAATGTGATGTTTCTTTATTAAAATATTAAAACTGACTTTGTCACTAAATGAATAAACTCGTGAATCTACAAGTATCCTGCGACTATTATCTGGACTATAAATACAAAATCCTGCTATTTTATAATGAGAGCTATTGCGGAGACGAGTCTTAAGAGCCACACTTTTATCATCCGTTCCATAAATAAAAACTTTCATATCTGTTTTGCGGACAATGCCAATCAATGATTCATACATCACTATGACGATGATACGAATGCCAATCAAAGATATCAAAGTTAACATCCCATCTGAAATTACAAATACTAAATTCTGACTACCAAACAATTTATCCTCTTTCAAAAAGAAAAAAACATAAATAGCCAAACATGTCGCTTTAAACAGAACGCTACAAATAACCCGCCATAAATCCTTTATTTCTGAATAACGAATTGTATTCCGAAATGTATTAAATAATAGATCTCCAATTATACTTGCTCCCAAAGCCAGCGCGATCACTTGAACTAGTTGAATGATATCCCATCCCGTGCCTGTTACATAGTGAATACCAATAAAGGTAAGTAACGTACATAAGCCGGCTATAAGCGTATCTACTCCTAGAATTATCCAGCAGCTAAAAAAATTCCGGCTAGTATATTGAAGGAACTTTTCCAATGATTTTTTCATAATAATATATTTGTTTCCCCTTTACCCCCTATACAAGTTCTTTCCTTATCTTATCCAAATAATCTTTACCAAATAGCAACCACCCGGCTGTAGCTACAACAGACAGAAATAAGAAAATGATTAAATACGATTTCTTTCCCATACCGGAAGGATATCGTGGAACGACTGCCGGTTCTACCACCGCAAATACGGGTTTTTCTTCTTGAACTTTCGCTCTTGCGACCTGTAACTGATTAGCTACTTGACTATATACCTGGTAGGCTAAGCTCATGTCATTTTGCAAACGTTCCTGCTCAGTACGAACACTCTGAAGAATCAGATTATCGTGTGTATCTACATAATCGGCATATTTTTTTTGAGCATCATAATATTCATCCTGACGCTCTTTAAATAACTTCTCCAAATAAACACAGTCATCTTTAGCTTTTGAAGTACGATAACCTATGATGTATTCTTGTAATTTGCGAACAACTGAATCGGCTACTACTGCTGCTACTTTAGGTTCTTGTAAAGTTACTGAGACATTAGTAATAGCTGTTTTCTTATCCACATTAGCAATAATTTTCTTCTTAAGAGCATCTATCTTTTTGCTTTCTTTTTCAGTAAGTTCAATAGTTCCATGACTTGCTTCATTAGAATTATCATTTTCATCTGTAAATAGAGATTTCACACCATTAATTACCAATCCAGGTATACCTATTATATAATTCCACCAAGGAGAAGATTGACTGTCTAAATACGTTTCTAAAGTTAACATATCACCTTTATCAGTAGGAACATTCACATCCATAAGTTCTAAAAGAAAAGGAGTAGATGAAACAATATCTGATGAAAGAGAAGCGTTTAATGCATCAGTACCATCTCCAATTGTTGCGCCGCTTCCCAAAAATGAGGCTGCAAGTCCGGCAATCCCATTAGTGCCTTTGGAATTTCCCATTTCAGGTGACAAAGTCACTTTGACTGTATATTGTTTAGGAATACTAAATGCTACTATAATCCCCATAATCAATCCTATTCCGGCAGCTTTATATAATGTCTTGCGGATGCTTATTATCTTACGCAGAATATCCATCAAATCGATTTCCATCTCATCATTTAATAATTTATCCTGTTCTGAAGAGACATTTCTATTTAGTTGTTGTTCTGACATAAAAGTAAATTCTATTATTTCTTTATAAGATTAGCAATAGAAGCAATCATCATACCCAAAGAACTGAAGGAAGTAGCATAACCTAAAATATTAGCTATGTTCCCTTTCTTCTTAGCCTTACCAGGCACAATAATCTCACACCCCGGCTCAATCTGTTTCTTACCGCTACCCTTAACCTTCGTCACCTGACCATTCATGTAAACAATGAACTTCTTACTCTTCCTTGCATTATCAGAATAGCCACCGGCCTGATTCAGGTAATAATCCACATTCTTTCCCTTCATATAAGAAACCGTATTCGGAACCATAACAGCACCATTGATAGTTACAGTATTAGTATTCTTAGGTATAAAGACCACATCACCTTCACGTAGGACAAGGTCGGCACTACCCTTAGGATTAGTCAAAGCCTTCTCCAGATCAATACCTACCGTAAAGGTATCCTCAACACCAATACCCAAAGAGTCAATCATGGCCTCACCCAATTGCCTGCTCATCAGGCGAATCACATCACCCATACGTTTCTTCTCACCGGCACTTGCCACGCGGGTCAGCTTTGCACCACGGAGATAGGCAAGACTCGTAGGACCACCCGCTTTATTCACCAGATCGGAAAGACGTTCCTCACGGCTGGTCATGGCGTAATTTCCTCCGAAAAGGATTTCACCATCAATGACTACATTCTGTTGTGCCTGATAACCAGGACTGCGACGGACATAAACTTCGTCATAAGGCTGAAGGATAAAACCGGGCTGACCGTCGATGACAAAACCATCCTTTAAAGAGAAGGTATACATCTGACCGATCGTATCATTATCCGCGGTACTACGGGGATTCTTGATTCGTCTCGACACATCAATGCGGACAGTGGAGGCGGCTTCTTTCAAGCCACCGGCCTGGATGATCAGATCCTCAAGTGTCATGTTATCAGCATAGGGATAGGAATCCGGTTGGGCGACCTCACCATGAACTGTGACATTGCCACGATCTTCCAGATCGTGAATGCTCGGAATGTAAAGGATGTCATTCTTCATCAGGGCGAGGTTCGGGGAAGTACCGTTCATGATAGACTTGATGTCTATCTGAACAACTTCACTGGTCAAATCCTCACGCTGGCGATAAAGGACGGCACGATTCAGGAAAGCGTCACCGGTCAGACCCTGAGCTTCATGGACAAGTTCGCGGATCGTATTCAGTTTACCGCTGAGCTGGTAGATACCGGGACGATAGACAGCGCCACGGATTTCCAGTTTGTTTGTGAAGCGGTTAAGGATGGCTTCGGCTGTTACGACGTCACCGTTACGCATTGTGTAGATGCTGTAGTCCATATCCTTGACTGTGTTGACTTCATATTCCTCACCATTCTGACGGACAACACGTAATGAACGGGTGTAGGCGTCAGCTTCAAAGCCGCCGGCATATTTGATTAAAGTGGCAAGGTTCTCGTCTTTCTTCATTTCGAAACGCATAGGACGTTTTACCTTGCCGCTGATCTTTACCAAGACATCGTAAGCGGGGACGATAACCACGTCACCTTCCTGAAGGCGGATGTCATCCTGTGTGTTGCCTTTCATGATGAATTCGTAGACGTCGATGGTGGCGATATTCTTTCCGTTGCGTACCAACTGAACGTTTCGAAGGCTGCCGATATCACTCACACCGCCTGCACGGTAAAGCGCGTGGAAGACGGTAGAGAAGGAAGAAAGGGCGTAGGTACCCGGCTGCACGACCTCTCCCATCACGTTGATCTGGATAGTACGGATATTACCCAAAGTCAGACGGATGTCGGAAGTAGGGTCGGTAGTATTGTTCAGACCGTTATAGATCTTATTCAGGGCGCCCTTCAGATAGTCGTTGGCGGCGGAGACGGTCATACCGCTAAGGTTGACAGGCCCGATCTTCTGAATATTGATGGTACCTTCAGGAGAGATCTGCTGGCGGATCGTGTTCTGGCTGGCACCCCAGATATCGATGATGACTTCATCACCGGGACCCAGGCGGTAGTTGGCAGGAGTGGCAAGGTTGACACTCGGCTCGAACGTCAGGTTGCGGGTATTGAAGATATTGCGCCCGAAAACCTGGTCCTCACGGGCCAAATCTTCCGTAGTCGGATGATCTTCCAGCATGTCGGAAGTATTCTCCTTAGTCTCTTCACGAAGGCGGGACTCGTTGATATCCGTACCCGTGGATTGGGAGGTGTTTACATTGTTCTGCTGCTCATAGAGCTGCTTCACACGCATAGCCTGTTCCTTGGTCACACCTTTACGCGCAAGCTCGGAAGCAAGCTGTTTCTGTTCCTTGCCTTGCCGGATACCGTCCTTTACATATTCCAGTACCTGTGAGTCACTCATGGACTGGGCCATAAGCGAGCCACTTCCCAGCATAGAACAAAAAAGTAGAATGCTAAAAAGTCGTTGTATTTTCATTGACAAATAAAAAAGTTAGTTGGTTTCACACAGTTCCTGCATACCGTGACAGACCGCAGACAACTGTTGTTTAAGAAGAGAAGGGGGAAGAACATCAAGGAGGGTCAGAGAACGCTGCAAGACAGACCGTTTTCTATCCTCGTCTTCCGGATTGGCGTACATCGACACATTATATCCCTGAAGGATGGCCAAACACAGGGTAGCATCCTGTTCCGGTGTCTTCCCCCGTTGTGAATATAAATCATTTATCTTTTCGTGGATGGATTGTTGTAATGCAGAAAGGTTATCGGCGTATACATACCCATTTTTATCACCGATGTGAAGTAAATGATCTGCCAGATGTTGCAGTTCATCAATATTTTCTTGTAGTAAAAAACTCACCATACCCCTTTTATTCACTTAATGCTTGTTTCACTTATATTTAAACCCTTATTTCTCCAGAGGCTCTACACACCCTACTGGTATATCTACAAAAGCACATCCCAACATAGTTAGCCGGACTGCTACTTTCGATTTTCCATTTACTGTAACCAATTCTCCTTGAAGTCCGGATAATGGCCCTTTGATAACCTTAATCTTGGTTCCAGGTGACAAGGGAGTCGTACTCATATTAATCGCCTCGTCCGAATAGTCTAGCATAAATTTAAAGCGGTGCATCTGTTCATCCGGAATGACAGCAGGAGTACTTTCTCCACGCAATACCATATATCGGCTGATAGAGCCCAATGTCAAAACTTCTTTCTGTTCATACATATCGACATGCACAAATATCATCATCGGAAGAAGAACACGCTCGACTACCTTTCGACGATCACTCCATTGATGCACTTCTTGCTGAACAGGAAGGAAGTTTTCAATACCCATTTTAGATAGTCGCTCACTCGTTTTCTTCTCATGAGAAATACGTACTAAAGCCACCAACCAACGTTTAGGGTGCGCTACGCTCCTGCCAGTCACATCTGCCGGCAGAACTTCTTGAATGTCTTTTTTACTAAAAATCATCTATTTACCCCACACTTATTCGTTATTCTTTAACAAACAGAAACGAATAACGGTGCAAAGATGACCATATTTACCAATATACGCAAATAAAAAACAATAATATTTTCGTTAAACGACCATAATTAGAGGTAAGTATCTATTTATTTCATTTTCCACACCTATTTATTATACCATTTACGAACAATGAAATATTCGACATTTTCATTACCCAGCCCCCAAAAAAGAATTAAAAACTCCACCTCTATCAGAAGATTTTACCATAAAAAGAAAAAAATAACTATTCTGAGAAAAAAAATAAAGAAAGGATGCAGTATTCTATAAACTGCTGCATTTAACTTATAAACGGGAGAAAAAAAGAATCAAACCTATATATCATATTAAGACCTGAAACCTGAACTTGACAAGTGGGGAGAAATTAGAGAGAGAGAGTATTTTACAAACGTCCCCAAAAACGAGAACCCCTGCCGACTGTAGAAGCCGGCAGGGGTTTATTTTTACTACTAAGGAGTCCGAAAAGAAAGTAAGACGTTATTCTTTCCAAGCACCTCCGCTTATTTACAATATTTCTTTATAAGTTCATCCACATTCGGATCACCCAGCTCTTTCGCTTTATTGAAGTTTCCGCAAGCTTCGTCCGTCTTCTTCAACTGTATCTGACAAAGGCCCAACAACCGGTATGCTTCCCCATATTTCGGCTCGTCTTTCAGAATTTCATTCAGTATCTTCATGGATTCTTCGTAGCGTCCTACACGCAGATTAACCACTGCATGTTCTGCCCGATAAGTCAGATCTTTGGGACTCAATTCAATCGCTTTCACGATATCATCCAATGCACGCTGATATTGGCGGGCTTTCAACGCAGCCTGCTCACGATAATAATAGAAAAGGTCATTGACCTGTCCGTTCACAGCCTTATAATAAGCATCATAATCGAGCATTGCATTTCTTGCCTGATCGTTATTCATATACATCTGTGCACGTTCCAGCAGATAAGGGGCAAAATTTGCCGTGACAGGCTGCGGACAACGAGCAATGCAACTGTCCATCAATGCCAACACTTCTTTGGCATCTGCCTTCAGCAATTCTTTCGTCTTGGCGGCACTAAAGAATGAGGCTGCTGAAGCCAGATTGCTGGCATTCACCTTCTCATAAGCGGCCAAAGCACCTGCATAGTCCTGCTGTGCAAAAAGTATATCTCCTTCCAACTGCGTATAAACGGGCAAAGGATCGATAGCCATCGCCTGACGGAGATTCTTCAAAGCCGTATCATACGTCCAGTCTTTATAAGTCGTTTCTGGTTTCGAGAGCTGATAACCGTATATCAGCTTGGCGATATTATAATACACATCATCCTTTTTAGCCGCCACCTTCAAGGCTTGATTAAAGTCGGCTACAGCCTTGTCAAAATAAGACTGGTCATCCTTACCTTTTGCTACGTAATAGTTGGCACGACGGATATATCCATCGGTACTGCTGGGGAACTGGCGAATGAAATCGTCCAGCAATTTCTCATATTCATCAGCCGACATCTGCGTGGAAGCCATAAACAGATACACCAATGCCTGATCCTCCGCTTCGGGCAATCCTTTCCGGATACCGATATTCTTCAGAGCAACGTCTCCCAAAGACAGAGCACTAATCTTCTGCGACATTGCAAAAGCTGCCCCTGCCGCATAACAAGTCGTTACCGTATCCGCACCGGAGGACTTCTGTGAAATACCGAACACCTGGCCTTCCGCATTCATCACCGGGCAACTCACCATCTTGTCTTTCATCTGCATACTCAAGGTATAGTAATGATATTCTCCGGCAATTTTCGATACATCCTTCACTTTACCCGAAACACAGGCAATGCTCTTCTGCGTAGAATAAGGAAGCATCCATGCGTCAGCGCCTGCAGCCGGAGCAGTAGTCGCCACTACCAGTGACGGCACTTTCTTCTCGGTGATGGCCACACGAAACTTGATCACATCGTACATATCATCTGCTCCCAAAATCAGGCTGACCGGCATTTGCTTGCCTTCGGCTGTGACAATCACCGCACGCTCAGCCCCTTTGAAAAGACTGTAGTCAGAAAGAGCCAGTCCGTCTTCGGATACGAAAAATCCGTTTCCGGTATTCAGCATCTTGTCATTCTTATCATAAGTTATTACTGAGAAAACAGCACGTTTCGCCTTCTCCACCCATTTCGGGGTTTGCGCCAGACCGCTCTGTACCAAGAGGAAAAGCGCTAAAGGTAAGATTAAAAGTTTCTTCATATCAGTCGTTGTTTCTTTGTTTCACAGCTTCATAAATCAAAATACCGGCAGCTACGGAAACATTCAGAGATTCGATGGTTCCCAGCATCGGTATCTTCACCCATTCGTCACAGAGAGCCAGATGATCATATGATACACCGGTGTCCTCCGCTCCCATGATGATACACATCGGTCCCGTATAATCGGCTTTCGTATAGTCATAATCTCCTTTCTCGGTAGCAGCAACGATACGGAAACCGCTGTCCTTAAGATACTGCAAAGTCGCACGCAGATTCTGTTCGCGGCAGACAGGCAATGTATGCAACGCACCTGCGGAAGTCTTCATGGCATCGGCATTCACCGATACGCTGCCACGCGCAGGAATAATCACCGCATCCACCGCAGCACATTCACAGGTACGGGCTATCGCACCGAAGTTACGCACATCCGTTATGCCATCCAGCATCACAAAAAACGGATTCTTGCCTTGCTCGAATAAGAAAGGAACGAGGTCTTCCGTCTTCTGATAGGTCACAGAGGAAATGAAGGCGACCACACCCTGATGATTCTTCCGTGTGATGCGGTTGATACGTTCCACCGGCACACGCTGAACAGGAATCAGCAATCCTTTCAATGCTGCGAAAAGCTCTTTGGAAAGATCACTTTGAATGTCTTTCTTAACGAGGATCTTATCAATCTCTTTTCCAGCCTGAATGGCCTCTATGACGGCACGGACGCCGAAAATCATTTCACTTTTATCGGTCATTGTAATTTTGAATTATAAATTTTGAATTATGTATTATGAAGTACGGGCCAACAGGGCCTTCGCATTGCTGAGAGCAGCCTCGGTCAATGTGGCTCCGCTCAGCATGTGAGCGATCTCCTCTACCCGTTCTTCATCGGTGAGACGGCGGATATGGCTGTTCGTTTCCGTATCGCTGTCCTTCTTATATACCTTATAATGAGCGCGCCCGCGAGCTGCGATCTGAGGCAGATGTGTGATACTGATCACCTGACGGTTACAGTCCCCCATTTCCTGCATCATATCCGCCATACGGTCGGCTATTTCACCGGAAACTCCGGTATCGATCTCATCAAATACAATTGTAGGCAATTTCACCGCACCGGCGATCATCGCTTTGATAGAAAGCATCACACGCGCGATTTCACCTCCGGAAGCAACGGAAGATATGCTTTGCAACGTTCCGTTCTTGTTGGCGGAGAACAGGAAGTTGACAGTATCCTCCCCCTGTATGCCCGGTTCTTTCTTCAATCCCATCTCCACTTGGAAGCGGACGTTGGGCATACCCAGCGGGACCAGCCGTTCAGCCAGTTGTTTCTCCACTTCACGGGCGGCTGCCGCACGGGCTTTTGTCAGCACGGCAGCTTGCTTCTTCACCCGTTCATACTGGGCTTCCTTGCGGGCAGTCAGTTCGGCTATGCGATCATCATAAGAGGTAATCTCGGACAACTTACTGCGATATTGGTCTGCCAAGGCCATCAATTCTTCAAGTGTCTGTACCCGATGCTTCTGTTGCAGGGAGTAAATCAAATTCAGACGATCGTTCACTTCGTCCAGACGGGTAGGATTAAACTCGATGGATTCTCCCTGCGCTGAGACTTCCTGCGAAATATCTTTCAGTTCGATGTAGGCACTTTCCATGCGGTCGCTCAGTTCTCCGGCAGGCTGATACACCTTTTTCAGATTATTCAGCGTATTCAGATTATCTTTCAGGAAAGAAAGCAGTCCGCCTTCGTCCGAGAAAAAAGACTGTTCGATGCGGTAAAGCCCCGCTTTGATCTCCTCGGCATGACTCAGAGTTTCCGCCTCCTGCTCCAGTTCACTCTGCTCCCCTTCCACCAGATGAGCTTCCTCCAGTTGTTCCAGCTGGAAACGAAGATAGTCCTCATCCGTCCGGCTTTGCTCGGCAAGTGCCGTCAGCTCGGACAGTTCACGGTCGAGCTGCCTCCATTCGTTATACAGTGAATGATACTTCTCCAGCGCATCATCGTTATGAGCCAGAATATCGAGCACATTCAACTGAAAACCTTCTTTATTGAGCAAGAGGTTCTGATGCTGTGAATGTACATCGATCAGCTGTTCGCCCAGTTCCTTCACCTGTGCCAGCGAAGCAGGCGTATCATTAATGAATGCACGGCTTTTGCCGGACGCCTGCACTTCGCGCCGCAGGATACATTCCTCGTCGTCGTATTCCAGTTCGTTCTCTTCAAAAAACGGGCGCATACCGTAAGCCGAGATATCAAAACGTGCTTCGATAATACATTTAGAAGCTCCACGACGAATCGCTTTCACATCGGCACGCTGTCCGAGCAGCAGACCGATGGCTCCCAGAATAATCGATTTTCCGGCCCCCGTCTCGCCTGTGATGACCGAGAAGCCTGTTTCAAAACCGATATCCAGTTTTTCTATCAATGCGTAATTCTGAATATAAAGTGAACGTAACACCTTCTGTAAATTAAAAATTAAACCTAAAAAATAAAGATCAGTGAGTCAAGACGGAAACCAGATGATCGATGATGTCTTGCGCTACTTCCTGTTTGGGCTTCAGAGGATAATCCTCGCGACCCTTGCGATCAATAATGCTAATCTTGTTTGTATCGTGACGGAAGCCGGCTCCCGCATCATTCAGAGAGTTGAGGACGATAAAGTCAAAGTTTTTACGTTCGAGCTTTCCTTCGGCATTCTGCTGTTCGTTATTTGTTTCGAGGGCAAACCCCACTAACAGTTGATTGTCTTCTTTGATCTTTCCCAGACTTGCAGCAATGTCCTGCGTAGCCTGAAGATGCAAGGTCAGTTCTTCTTCCTTCTCCCGTTTGATCTTTTTGCCGGCCACCGTTTCCGGACGGAAATCGGCGACTGCCGCACAAAGAATCCCCACGTCGGAAGTCGGGAAACAGGTTTGCGCTGCCTCATACATTTCCTGAGCAGATTCCACATCTATCCGGTGGATACGCGAATGCTGCGTTTTCAGTTGCACCGGTCCGGCGATCAACGTCACCTCTGCCCCACGACGGGCACATTCTTCCGCCAAAGCAAATCCCATCTTACCGGAAGAATAATTGCCGATAAAACGGACCGGATCGATCTTTTCGTAAGTCGGTCCGGCAGTTATCATAATTTTCCTTCCCTGAAGTTCGGTACTCGCAGAGAAAAACTCGTCCAGCACACGGATAATATTTTCCGGTTCTTCCATACGCCCTTTGCCGACCAGATGGCTGGCAAGTTCACCCGTTGCGGGTTCAATGATGCGATTGCCATAGGAACGCAATATATCCAGATTCTTCTGTGTAGAAGGATGTGCATACATATCGAGGTCCATAGCCGGTGCAATGAATACCGGAGCTTTGGCCGAAAGATAAGTGGTTATCAGCATATTATCTGCTATCCCGTTCGCCATCTTTCCGATGGTGGAGGCGGTAGCGGGTGCGATCAGCATGGCATCCGCCCACAGACCCAAGTCCACATGGCTATTCCACGTACCATCCCGTTGGGCAAAGAACTCGCTGATGACCGGCTTACTGGTCAAAGCCGAAAGAGTGATGGGAGTAATAAATTCTTTTCCCGCCGGAGTAATGACCACCTGCACTTCCGCTCCCTGCTTTATCAGCCCACGGATAATGTAACAAGCTTTATAAGCAGCGATGCTACCGGTTATTCCAAGAATTATCTTTTTTCCTTTTAGCATTATTTTGTAATCAAATTACTCATTTCACGCAGACGGATCTTAGTCAGCACCGCCTTGGTATTCAACGTGAAATCACTGTTTAAAATCCAGCTGTAGTATCCGGGGTCTTTCTTCAGCACCTCGGCTACAGACATTCCTTTATATTTTCCGAAATTAAATACTTCCACACCATTGTCGTCATACACCATCCGTCCGGCAAAGTCCACATTCTTAGTGAAACTTGAATATTCTGCCAAGAAGGCGATGTCGTTCTGAAGATCCGGATAGCGGTCGAGCTGTGCTTTCAGCACCTCATAAGTGGCACGTGTATCGGCCTCGGCCGTATGGGCGTCTTCCAGACTCTTTTCGCAATAGAACTTATAGGCAGCCGAAAGGGTACGTTGCTCCATTTTGTGGAAAATCACCTGTACATCGACAAACTTACGCTTCGTCATATCGATATCTACACCGGCACGAAGAAATTCCTCTGCCAATACCGGAATATCGAAGCGGTTAGAGTTGAATCCTGCCAAATCGCAGCCTTCAATGTCACGGGCCACATTCTTTGCCACCTCCTTGAAAGTCGGGCAGTCCGCTACATCGGCGTCATAAATGCCATGTACGGCAGAAGAGGCTTCAGGAATATGCATTTCGGGATTGATACGCATTGTTTTCGTTTCCTCATTCCCGTTAGGATATACTTTCAGATAGCAAATTTCAACGATCCGGTCTGTGTTGATATTGGTTCCCGTTGTCTCCAGATCGAAGAACACAATCGGGTTTTTCAAATTTAATTTCATTTCTTTCTTTAATGGATAATGGATAATGGAGAATTGATAATGGATAGGAAACATAAAAAATGGATAATTCCTGACCACTGACAGCGCAGCTCATTATCCATTATCCATTCTCAATTATCCATTAAATAATTAATTAATCGTTCAGCATCATCGGCATCAGCAGCATCAGCAAGTCTTCATTTTCTTCCTGTTCTACCGGCACAATGACTCCGGCACGCGACGGGTCGGCAAGCTCGATTACCACTTCATCGGCCGAAATATTGTTCAGGATATCGATGAGGAAAGTAGACTTGAATCCGATGCTCATAGCGGCACCCGAATATTGGCAAACTTGTGTTTCTTCGGCAGAAGTGGAGAAATCGATGTCCTGTGCGGAAATCACAATCTGATTTTCCTGCATACGCAGCTTGATCAAACTGCTTGCCTGTGAAGAAAAGATAGACACACGGCGCAAAGCTCCGATCAGTTGCTGACGGTCTACAGTCACTTTATGAGGGTTGTTCTGCGGAATTACCGAGTTGTAGTTCGGATAGCGTCCTTCGATCAGGCGGCAGACCATGCGGTAGCTTTCCAGCATAAACACAGCGTTGCGTTCGTCAAATTCGATGGTTACTGTTCCCTGTTCTTTCGGAAGCAGGTTTTTCAGCAATGTAGCGGGCTTCTTCGGAAGGATGAACGCGGCACGTTCGTTTCCTTTGGCAGCCAGCGTTTTGCAACGTACCAGCTTATGACCGTCCGATGCCACCATCGTGATGTCTTCTGTTGTAATATCGAAATATATACCGTTCATTACCGGACGGAGCTCGTCATCGGCAGTTGCGAATACCGAACGGTTGATGCCACCCAGCAGTACACCTGCTTCCATCTCCACGCGGACTGCATTTTCGCCCAACACAGCCGACTGCGGAAATTCGTCAGCATTCTGTCCCATCAGACTATATTTTCCGTTCTGATACTGCACGGTGATTTCATAATTGTCCGTGTTGACGTAGAATGTCAACGGTTGTTCCGGAATTTCTTTCAGTGCATCAAGCAATGTTTTCGCTACTACGGCAAAACGCCCGTTTGTATCGCTTTCATTTACCTCAACGGTTGTCACCATGGTCGTTTCACTGTCAGAAACAGTCACAGACAATGTTCCGTCTTCCAATTCGAAGAGAAAACAATCGAGAATAGGCAGCGCATTCTTTGAGTTAATTACACGACTGATAGCCTGTAAATGGCTGGAAAGAGCAGTACTTGAAACGATAAATTTCATATATTTTCGAGTATTTAAGTTTTGAATTATATATCGCACAAAGTTACGAAAAAAGATTCGTGCTGCCCAAGAAAACGAAAGAAAAAACAAGCATTGTGTGAGGGATATTCCTAAAAAATTGTAACTTCGCCGCAGAATTTAAAATTATCGCAATGGAATTTACAGGAAAAATCATCGCTATCCTCCCTCCGAGAGGTGGAGTTTCAAAGACTAGCGGCAACGAGTGGAAATCACAAGAGTTCGTAATCGAAAACCATGACCAATATCCGCGCAAAATGTGTTTCGACGTATTTGGCGCCGACAAAATCGAACAGTTCAACATTCAGATGGGCGAAGAACTGACCGTATCATTCGACGTTGACGCCCGTCAATGGAACGACCGCTGGTTCAACAGTATCCGTGCATGGAAAGTTGAACGTGTAGGCGCAGGTGCTCCTATGGCTCCGGGTGCCCCCGTTCCTCCCCCGGCTCCGTCTGCTACCCCGGATTTCACGATGGGTGACGCAAAAGACGACCTGCCGTTCTAAGAATTAAAAACAATCTGCATAAAAAACTCCCGATGGAACTATTTCTGCCGGGAGTTTTTTTTATGACTGTCCCCTGCAGTAACCAGACACCGAGCTGAAGTGAATTCACCTCGGGGCCAATGCGGATTCAGCAGCGAGGCGAAAAGGACTGAGCAGCGAGGCGAAAGGAATTGAGCAGCGAGACGAAGGAGATTGGACAGCGAGACGGAAAAGCCCCCATGAAGGTATGCCAAAAGTCAATAGTAACTAAACTCTCCTCCTTCAGGAAGGAGGAGAATAGAGATAGAATCGACTTTTTAGTCACCCCCATTCAAGATGGAATCGATTTTTTAGCCCCCACTTTAGTTCTTTTGACACCCCTTCATGAATTCTCTCAAAGGCATCTTACGGAATGGAATAAAAAGTGAATCAGCGGCGGCAAAATTCTCTATTTTTTTTCTTATTAATTCTATTTCTTTAGAATAGAATTATATACTCTTCTCTACTCTACTGGTTTCCATTCGGTTTTCGCGCCCTGCCAGAAGGCGTTTCAGAGCTTTTAGTTTCACAAATTAAGAGTTGTTTTTCCCCTCTATTTTTCGCCTGTTTTTTTCATCGAATTCTATTCGGATTTATACTTCAAAACAATGTTGGGATAAACCACCCCGTCCGCACAAGTAAACTGCGCAAAAAGAATGAAATTACGGAAAAATTCGGAGTTGCGGAGAAAGAATTCCGGCACATAATGAACCTGATGTCCGGACTGTTCGAGTACGTGTCCAAAGTCCGCCATCAACATGAAATGATACGAATCGGACAATCCGTCCGTCCCCGCCCGATAAGCCAAAGCGCCGTCAAGCACTTCGTCATTATCCAGCTGGCGGATATATCGTGACAAACTATCTTCATCGGGGGCAAGCAGTAAACGTCCGCCATAAAATGTAGCGAAAACATGCAAGGACGGCTCTACAAAACTGGTTAGTTGCGTAAACAACGTTGTTTGAGGCAACCTGTACACAGGGTATGCTTTAGAGGGAGTATAACAAAAAGTTATACGTGAATTCCGGCCTGTTCCTTCCTCTGCCGGAGCCGTATTTACCAAAGAGCGCAACATCCTTTCCGCCTCAGCCACATCCATCACCGAGAGACTTAAAACAGCCGCAGGCCCCATCAGAGAGTCTTCCCGCTGGAAAAGACAAGCCACCAAATCCTGCCCCGTATTCTCTGCCAGATAACGTGACAATTCCCGATCCCGATTCAGCACTTCACTCGTTCTGCCTGCCGTCGCATATTCCTGCGTACCGCCATAGGAAAGCAGGGATGCCCAGTCCGTAATGCCCTGTTTACTGAAATAAAAAGCAGTGGAAGGCAGTGTCTCGCCCGGAAATCCTTTGACAGATTCCTGCTGGCGGATTACATTTATAAAGTTAAAACAAGTATCTACATAATGGCTGACTCCGGAGAAATAAATGAAATCATCCTTCAGCTTCATATCAAACTCCGTCCATCCCATCATTCCTGCCAGACGAGTGTAGACGGTAGCAACAGTCGGACTTTTCTTCGGCGCCCGCACTTCTTTAAAAGCAGAGTCGGCAGCCAGCGACTTGCCGGTTTTGCGGATATCTATCACCTCCTCTATCAGCTTTTTCTGACAACTGAGCACCAGAAAGTCTTCCGTCAGATAGCAGGCGAGAAAATCACCGTCCGCCATCGGATAGATAATGATATCTTCACCCTTATAATCGAATGTTTTCGGAGGATAGCCCGACGAAACATATTTCTGCACAAAACGGTCGATCAGCGCACGGTCTCCATTCCCCAACCGGCAGTAAAGCACCTGATTACGATCATTGTCCGGCTCATGGAAACTGATCAGCATCTGATTCATTTGCCTGCTCAGACCGTGAGGAGCATCTTCGAGAAGAGAATAAAGATATTGTTTCAGATAAGAAAAGAGTTTGGAAACATAAAGATACTGGTGATCCCGACTACAGGTCAGCTCATCCACTTCCATTACAAATTCGGCTACATCTTCCGTCGCAAACACTGCTGAAACAGAGGACGGAACCAAGGTATAGAGATCAAAATCTTTCTGATCTTCGGCAGCCGACAACCTAAAAAAAGAGTACAACGCAAAACCTGAGCACAAAAGTACAACAGAAGAAGTGATCGCTATTTTCACTATCGTACGAAGTTTCATAATATTTGCTGTTTATCGGCTAGGGGCAAAAATAATAATTTCTACAAAGAAAACAAAACTTTTGCTAAAAAAATCACCAATAATCAGAAAATGATTTCCATTCCGTCATATGTAAGGTGAATATTTTCAGGAAGCTCCTTCTCTACCTTCTTGTGCAGCCCCATATCATGACTCATGTGGATGAAGTATGTCTCCTTTGCCCGAATACGTTCTGCCACCTTCAATGCCTCCTCCAGATTCTGGTGAGTAGGATGAGGAGCGATACGAAGCGCATTCATAATCAGAACATCTATCCCTTCCAATTGTTCATACGATTCTTCGGGCATGGTCAGCATATCCGTGATATACCCCAGCCTGCCGATACGGTAGCCCAAAATCGGCAGCCGACCATGCATCACCCGCAAAGGCACCACTTCCGTATGGTGGATGGAAAAGGCGTGCCCGACCTCAATTTCCTGCAAGGGAATATCAGGAACACCGGGATAACGGTGATCGACAAAACAATAAGGCATCCGCAAACGCAATGCGCGTGCCACATATTCTTCGGCATAGATAGGAACCGCCCCGAAGCGGCAAAACGGACGCAAATCATCCAGCCCGCCCACGTGGTCATAATGTTCGTGCGTAATGAGCACACCGTCTATCTTCTCAAAAGGAAGGTGTAACACCTGCGCCCGAAAATCGGGCCCGCAGTCTATAAGTATCCGCGCATCTTCCGTCTCAACGATCGCAGACGCACGCAGACGATTATCTTTCGGATCGGCAGAAGTGCAGACCGGACAGGTACATCCAATCTGAGGAACTCCCGTCGATGTTCCGCTTCCAAGTATTCTTACTTTCATTTTCCAACCAAATTTACTTCCGGATGAATGTCTATGCCGAATTTCGCACGAACAGAAGCCCGCACCGCATCCGAAAGCGCAAGGACGTCGCTGCCTTTCGCTCCGCCCCGATTGACGAGCACCAAGGCCTGTTTGTCATGCACTGCCGCCGGACCTAATGCTTTTCCTTTCCAGCCGCACTGATCAATCATCCATCCTGCCGGAATCTTCACTCGTCCGTCATTCAGTTCGTAGAAGGGGATTCGGGGAAATTCCTGCTGCAAGGCTTCCAGTTTTTCGCGCGGAACGATGGGATTCATAAAGAAACTGCCGGCATTTCCCATCACTTTCGGGTCGGGCAATTTGCTTTCACGGATATCGATAATCACTTTCCGGAGGATCGGCAAGGTCAGTTCGGGATATTTTTCGAGCTCCTGACGGATGGTGCCGTAATCTAATGTATACCGTTCTTCCTTACTGAGCCGGAAGCAGACATAGGTCACAAATACGGATTTATTCTCCGGGCGTTTGAAAATGCTGTCGCGATAGGCATAGCCACATTCATCTACAGCATAAACACGCTCCTCACCGTGAATGTTCACTGTTTCGACAGAGGTGATCAGGTCTTTCACTTCCACGCCATAGGCACCGATATTCTGCACGGCACTCGCTCCCACTTCACCGGGAATAAGGGAGAGATTTTCCGTTCCATACCAGCCATGCTCTACGCAATAGCCTACAAAGTCATCCCAGACCACGCCTGCTCCTACCCGTACGGCTACACTCCGTTCGTCCTCTTCCGTCACCTCGATCCCTTCGATGCGGGAATGTAAGACCAGCCCTTCATAGTCTTTGACAAAAAGCAGGTTGCTTCCGCCGCCTATATGCAAAAAAGGTGTCGTAAGGGCACCTTGAGCTATCAATGTCTTCAGTTCTTCTACCGAAGCATATTCCTGAAACCGTTCGGCATAGACATCAATGCCGAACGTATTGTGTGATAAAAGAGAATACATATCTTCCGTTTTTTCGTTGCTAAATACTGGTATCTTCAAACTTATACAGTTGCCATTCGCCTGCTTTCCGCCTGAAATATAGAATATTAGAGAAGCCGTTTCCGATTCCTTTCAAGGCGAGAATCTTTGTCGGCGAGTTATCATCATTCCGCTGTCCGTAATTGATATTCGAAAGGCGGTCTGTAGGCAATGCCGGCTTGAAAGCAAACCACTGGTTCAAATCAAGAGAAGTCTCCAGAATAGAGAAGTCATCGTCCGGATCTGAGGTGACAAAAGCCAGAGGCTCCTGCACACGTCGGCTTTGAAAAAGGCTGTCGGCAGCAAAATGACTGAAAAACTCCACAAAGTCTTCATTTTCATTCCGCTCAACAGGGCGCAGATTGATAGCCTCCAGTATCCATGCCCCTTTGATACGCTCAAAATAATACTTTTTCACCATTCGGGTTTTCACGAATATCCATTCCACCTGAACGGAGGTCAGTGAGGTGTCCCCCACCAAATCCATGTCTTCTTCTTTATCAAACAGGAGCGTATAATAATGCTGTTTGGTAAATAAGTCATCATGCTTCCAGTTGCGTTCTTCGATATTGGTTTTCTCATCTCCCTTGTAATAGGGCAACGGAAACTTGACACGCTGACGCTGCAAGGCATCATCGGAAGCAAAATTATAGATAAAATCGTCGAAAGATTCGTCCGCTTCTGTCGGTTTGGGCTCTTCCGGCAATTCCTCCTGATGGATCGAATCGGCTTTGTGCCGGATAGAATCCACCTCTTGAGTGATAGATGCAAAGGGGTCGATGTTCGTTTTCTTGTTTCCACAGGAACCAAGGATAGTGAGCACCAGAACCCCCGCAATTAGTTTTTTCATTTTTTCAGTTTCTCTCTTAGCTTTTCAAGCATATCCACCGTCATGCTTTCCAGATCGTAAGCCGGCTTCCACCCCCACTCCTCGCGGGCGCAAGTGTCATCCAGACTATCGGGCCAGCTGTCGGCTATGCGCTGCTTCAAAGGATCTACATCATAGATCATCTCGAACGCGGGCACATGCTTCTTGATGGCATGGAAAATCGTCTCAGGGTCGAAACTCATAGAGGCGATATTGAAAGCGTTGCGGTGTATCAGCTTGGTCGGATCTGCTTCCATCAGCATGATTGCTGCGTTCAGCGCGTCCGGCATATACATCATATCCATTAAAGTGCCTTCTTTGATAGGGCACACAAATTTTTCTCCTCTTACTGCCGAATAATAAATATCGACAGCATAATCGGTGGTTCCTCCTCCCGGAGGGGTCACGTTCGAAATGATGCCCGGGAAACGGACAGCACGTGTGTCAACACCGTATTTGTTAAAATAGTAGTCACTCAGCAACTCTGTCGTTACCTTGGTGACTCCATACATAGTACGGGGACGCTGGATAGTATCCTGTGGTGTCTGTGTATGAGGCGTGCTTGCACCGAACGATCCGATAGAACTGGGGGTAAATACCGCACATCCCTGCTCACGCGCCACTTCCAAAACATTCCACAGTCCGTCAATACCAATTTTCCAGGCTAGCTTCGGCTTGGACTCAGCCACCACCGATAGCAGTGCAGCCAAATTATATATGGTATCAATGTGGTATTCCTTCACCACCGATTCAATCATTTCACCATTCGTTACATCGACAACTGCCGACGGTCCCGACTCTTTTAACTCTCCTTTGGGCTCTGCACCCTGGATGTAACCTGCTACTACGTTTGTGTTTCCATAACGCCTGCGTAACTCCATCGTCAACTCGGATCCTATTTGTCCGGTGGCTCCAATAATCAAAATGTGTTTCATTTTTCCTTTTAAATAAAAGTGTTAAGCTAAATAGTGCGCAAAGTAAGCACTTTTTTTTCAGATTTAAATCAAAAAGATATTGTTTATTCCAAGAAAAATCGTGTCCTTTGCACCATTAACTTAATCACTCAAACATTATGTACGGTAAAATGAAAGAACACCTCAGCCAGACACTGGCTGAAATTAAGGAAGCCGGACTTTACAAAGAAGAACGACTGATCGAAAGTGCGCAGCAAGCTGCCATCACTGTAAAAGGAAAAGAAGTGCTGAATTTCTGCGCCAACAACTATCTGGGACTGTCCAATCACCCCCGTCTGATTAAAGCTTCTCAAGAAATGATGGAGCGCCGTGGATTTGGTATGTCATCTGTCCGCTTCATCTGCGGAACGCAAGATATACATAAGGAACTGGAAGCTGCTATCTCGGATTATTTCCAGACAGAAGACACCATTCTGTATGCAGCCTGTTTCGATGCCAACGGAGGTGTGTTCGAACCGCTTTTCAGCGAAGAAGACGCCATCATCTCGGACTCTCTGAACCATGCTTCTATCATCGACGGCGTACGTCTTTGCAAAGCGAAACGCTATCGCTATGCCAACGCGGATATGAAGGATCTGGAAAGATGCTTGCAAGAAGCTCAGGCACAACGTTTCCGTATCGTTGTTACCGACGGCGTATTCTCTATGGACGGCAATGTAGCACCTATGGATCAGATCTGTGACTTGGCCGAGAAATATGATGCACTCGTAATGGTGGACGAATCGCACTCTGCAGGTGTGGTTGGCGCTACGGGCCACGGCGTCAGCGAACTGTACAAGACTTACGGACGCGTAGACATCTATACGGGAACACTGGGCAAGGCTTTCGGAGGCGCATTGGGAGGATTTACCACCGGCCGCAAGGAGATCATCGACTTACTGCGTCAGCGCAGCCGTCCTTATCTGTTCTCCAACTCATTGGCTCCGGGTATCATCGGTGCAAGTCTCGAAGTATTCAAGATGCTGAAAGAAAGCAATGCGCTGCATGACAAGCTGGTAGAGAATGTAAACTATTTCCGTGACCAAATGACAGCTGCCGGATTTGACATCAAACCGACACAAAGTGCCATCTGCGCCGTTATGTTGTATGATGCCAAACTCTCTCAGATTTATGCCGCACGCATGCAGGAAGAAGGCATTTATGTGACGGGATTCTATTATCCGGTCGTTCCGAAAGAACAGGCACGTATCCGTGTACAAATCTCTGCCGGACACGAGAAAGCACACCTCGACAAATGTATCGCTGCTTTTATTAAGGTTGGCAAAGAACTAGGAACCTTGAAATAAGTAATAAGTAATAGGTAATAGGTAATAATCGTAGCTGCCGGTAGCTTTACCCGCATGACTTATTACTTATTACCTATTACTTATTACCTATTATTTATTACCTATTACCTATTTTTCAAGATGGAAGAACTTACGCTCACTACTCCTGCTTTGCTTTTTTCGGCTGTTTCGCTGATTTTGCTGGCTTATACCAATCGTTTTTTATCGTATGCGCAGCTGGTGCGACAGTTGCGGGACCGCTATATGGAAAATCCTACGGATATCACGGTAGCACAAATCGAGAATTTGAGGAAACGGTTGAATCTGACACGCACGATGCAGGGACTGGGGATAGCAAGCCTCTTTTTCTGTGTAGTCAGTATGTTTCTTATTTACATCGGACTGCAGTTGTTATCGGTTTATGTATTCGGACTGGCATTGATACTGTTAATCGCTTCTTTGGGTGTATCCTTCCGCGAAATACAGATTTCTACCCGCTCGCTGGAGATTTATCTGGGAGCTATGGAAAAAGGAAAGATAAAGAAATAGCCCGGCAGGGAAGTTGATAAGTAAGATAAAAAAAGAAGCTGTCTGAATATAAACCCAAACAGCTTCTCTTATATAATTTTCTATTTTTCAGATCATTATCAGCGTTGTCCCAGTTGTGAATCAACAAAGAAAATACCGGTATCACCAGCTTTCTTGATTTTATCCACAATTCCCTGTGCAGTAGCTTCTTCTTCTACCTGTTCGCGGACAAATCCCCACAAGAAATCCTGAGTAGCTTTATCTTTTTCAGCAGCAGCCACATCTACCAGCTTGTCTACCAATGCAGATACATGGCATTCGTGTTTGTAAACGTGTTCAAACACTTCCAGCGGAGTACCCCAGCCATTGGGAACCACATCAATCTTGTCAACTATAGCAGTTCCGCCACGTTTGATGATGTAATCGGCCATTGCATAAGCATGTCCCATTTCTTCCTGAGATTGTTTCTTCATCCAATGTGCAAAGCCACTGAAACCTTCTTTCTCAAAGTAGAAAGACATTGCCAGATACAGGTTAGAAGACCACATTTCAGCAGTGATCTGCTCATTGATTGCTTTCTGTAATTTTTCTGAAATCATAATCGTATATTTTTATTAAGTTGTTAATGTAGTTTTCTTTTGAACTCATTACAAAAATAACAAGATTTCAGTTAAAATTGTTCCAAGCTCCCTGCATTTTTAAACTACATTCACATTTTATTTACACCAGCTCGTCCGAAGTGTATCCTTTCGGCAGTTCACGACAGTTGTATCCGGATGCCATAATCTCACCATAGGCACCTGCGGAACGAAGTGCAATCAGGTCTCCCCGCTTCACTTTGTTCAGGTCAATCGCTTTACCGAAAACGTCTGATGATTCACAGATCGGACCTACTACGTCATAAGCCTCTACAGGTTCTTCTGAAGTGATGTTTTCCATCTTGTGGTAAGCCTGATACAAAGCCGGACGAATCAAGTCTGTCATACCTGCATCGAGGATGGCAAATTTCTTCTTCGTTCCCTGCTTTACATACAGCACTTTCGATATCAGAGAGCCGCACTGTCCTACCACCGCACGTCCCAATTCAAAGTGCAATGTCTGATAAGGACGCAGTTTCAGCTGTCCGGCATAGGTAGCAAAATAGCTTTTGAAGTCCGGAACGGACTGGCGGTTAGGATGACCGTAGTCAATGCCCAGACCACCACCGACATTGATATGCTCTACCAGAATACGGCGGGCTTCGAGCTTGTCCTGCAATTCATTCACCCGGTTACAAAGAGCGATGAAATCGCCCATATCCAATATCTGCGAACCGATATGGAAGTGCAGACCGATGAATTTTACATTCTTCATTTCCAAAGCCACATCGATCACCCTGTCCATGTCCTGCATACTGATACCGAATTTGTTTTCAGCCAGACCGGTGGTGATATTGGCGTGCGTATGCGCCCCGACATCCGGATTGATACGGAAAGCGACATTAGCGATCTTATTTTGAGCGGCAGCCAGTTCGTTGATGACTTCCAGTTCGGGGATAGACTCTACATTGAAACAGAAGATGCCATATTCCAGTCCGAGGTTGATCTCCCAATCCGCTTTCCCGACTCCGGCAAAAACGATTTTATTGGCAGGGAATCCGGCACGGACAGCGGCACGGATTTCTCCGCCACTCACGCAGTCTGCTCCCATTCCGCTTTCACGGATAATGGTAAGTACTTTCGGATTGGCATTCGCCTTCACGGCATAATGTACGGAATAGCTAGGATATTTGGCAACCTCTTGGTTAATAGCCGACAATGTATCACGCAGCACTTTCGTATCATAATAATAGAAAGGTGTCTGCAAAGTACGGAATTTATCGATTGGAAATATTCCTTTCATAATTCAAGAAACTTGTTTAGTTAGTTAAAAAGAGCGCTTTTATCAGTATCAATAAAAGCGCTCGTATTATTTGTGGAATTATTTGTTGTTGAAAAGCATATCGCTCAGCGACTGCAACGCCGTCTTCTTATCGCAATCCCGGATAAGGAAGGAAATGTTGTAGTTACTTCCTCCAAAGGAAATCATTCGTACAGGTATATCCCGCATCGCATCAAGCGCTTTAGCTTCGAAACCGACATTCTCCCATTCCAGGTCACCTACTACACAGATAATACACATATCCTTGTCAACAGTGACAGTACCGTATTTTTTCAGGTCGTCCAGAATCTCGTTCAGATGCTTGGTGTTGTCTATTGTAACAGATACACCGACCTCTGAAGTACAGATCATGTCAATAGAAGTCTGATAGCTTTCAAAGATCTCGAATACTTTACGCAGGAAACCATGAGCAAGCAACATACGGCTTGATTTGATCTTGATAGCTGTAATATTGTTTTTGGCAGCTACGGCTTTAATCTTACCTTTCTCCGTGTCATTAGAAATTAGTGTTCCGGGAGCATCCGGGTCCATTGTATTCAGCAGACGTACAGGTATATTGGCATATTTAGCAGGCTGGATGCAAGTCGGGTGCAGGATTTTTGCACCGAAGTAAGCCAGCTCGGCTGCTTCTTCGAAATGCAGCTGACGAACCGGCGCTGTCTTGTCCACAATGCGCGGGTCGTTATTGTGCATACCGTCGATGTCCGTCCATATCTGGATTTCGGAAGCCTTTACGGCAGCACCGATCAAGGATGCGGTGTAATCGCTGCCACCACGCTGCAGGTTGTCTATCTCACCGTAAGCATTGCGGCAGATGAAACCTTGTGTGATGTAAATCTCCATATCCGGATACAGTTCCAGTTGTGTCTGCAGTTTCTCCTTAATATATACAGGGTCCGGTTCCGCGTTCTTGTCAGTACGCATGAATTCCAAAGCCGGAAGCAATACGGACTTCACACCGCATTCCTGCAGGTAGAAGTTGACCATAGCCGTAGAAATAAGCTCTCCCTGTGCCAAAACCACTTTCTCTTCGAACAAAGTGAAAAGGTCTTTAGTATAGGAGCGGATGTAGTCGAAGTGAGACTTGATGACTTCCAAACCTTTCTGTTTATATTCCTGAGTTGCAAAAAGCTCATCAACGTGCTGTTTATATTTTGATTCCAGCTTATTGATAATCTCGTTGGCACCCTCCGGATTCTTCTTATACAGATAGTCCGAAATTTCCACCAATGTATTTGTTGTTCCTGACATTGCAGAAAGGACAACAATCTTCTGTTCACCATCGGTAATCAATTTGGCTACTTCCTTCATCCGCTGAGCAGAACCCACGGAAGTTCCTCCAAACTTTAAAACTTTCATTTTCGTTACTGTTTTAGTTATCTATATTTAAATCTATTTCTATTGTTCTCTGTCTGGGCATGTATTCGTCTGTCACATCCGTTATACGATGTTCGGAACAGCGGTATACACTGCCGGGATATTCTTTCAGCAATTGCAGATTGTGCGTTGTCATCACTACCGACGAACCGGATTCGCAGATGTTGTGCAACAATTCAACGATGGACTTGCCTGTTTCCACATCCAGATTTCCGGTCGGCTCGTCTGCCAGGATAATAGCCGGAGAATTGAGCACGGCACGTGCGATAACGATGCGTTGCTGTTCGCCGCCGGAAAGTTCGTTGGGGAGTTTATAGCCCTTGTTGGACATTCCCACGAGGTCGAGCACTTCCTCTATTCTTTCCTGAATTTCCCGTTTGTTCTTCCAGCCAGTGGCACGAAGCACAAATTCCAGATTGTTGTAAACGGTACGGTCCGTCAGCAGCTGAAAGTCCTGAAACACAATTCCCAGCTTTCTTCTCAACTGAGGGATATGCTTGCGTTTGATTGAACGCATATTATAGCCCAGCACTTCCGCTTCGCCGTCGATTACGTCCAGTTCGCCGTAAAAGGTTTTGAGCAGGCTCGTTTTCCCCGAACCTACCTTCCCGATCAGATAGACGAACTCTCCTTTGTGCAATTCCAGATTGACATCGCTCAGTACACAGAGTTCCTGTTGATGGATTTCTACGTTTTTATATTGAATTAATGCTTCTTCCATGTACTGCTATGTCTTTCCTGCAATTCGCGTGCAAGGTCTTCGATCCGATAGCCTTTTGAAGTTAATAATACAATCATGTGATAAATCAGGTCGGCTCCTTCATAGATCAGACGTTCGTTTGTTCCATTCGTAGCTTCGATCACTGTTTCGACAGCTTCCTCACCTACTTTCTGAGCGATCTTGTTGATTCCGGATTCGAACAGGCTGGTGGTGTAAGAACCTTGGGGCATTTCTTCGTGACGTTTGTCAATGAAATCCTGCAATGCTTTCAGGAACATAACCGGTTCTTCGTTTTTCTCACCCCAGCAAGTATCTGTGCCTGTATGACAAACAGGACCTGCCGGATCTGCCTGGATCAACAGGGTATCGTTGTCACAATCCGCTTTGATAGATACCACATGAAGGAAGTTGCCGCTTTCTTCTCCTTTCGTCCAAAGACGATTTTTGGTACGGCTGAAGAAAGTTACTTTTCCGGTTTCCACCGTTTTATCATAGGCTTCCTTATTCATAAAGCCCAGCATCAAGACTTTGCGTGTCTCGTTGTCCTGTATGATAGCCGGAACAAGTCCGTTCATCTTATCGAAATCCAATTCCATCTTATATTAAGTTCTAATTACTATTTCAATTTACTATACCGTTTGTGTGAGCCCATGCCGCCTCACCCTCTGATGGTTATTCCTTCGCCGCAAAGATACGATTTTAATTCGGGAATTTTAATTTCTCCGAAATGAAAAACGCTGGCAGCCAACGCCGCATCTGCTTTTCCTACTAAAAAAGCATCACGGAAGTGTTCTTTCAGCCCTGCCCCACCCGAAGCGATCACGGGAATAGAGAGTTGATCGGCCAAGGAAGCAAGCGCTTCGTTCGCATAACCGGTCTTCACCCCATCATGGTTCATGCTCGTAAACAGGATTTCGCCTGCTCCACGCTCCTGAGCCTCTTTGGTCCATGCCAGTAATTCTTTATCGGTTTCGATACGCCCGCCGTTCAGATAACACTTCCAGCCGTTTTCTGTTTGCTTGGCATCTACTGCCAGAACACAAACCTGAGAACCGAAGTTCTTGGCAATGTCATCAATCAGCTGAGGGTTGCGAATGGCGGAAGAATTGATCGAGATCTTATCCGCTCCGGCATTCAGCAGGCGATCTACATCGCTCAATTCATTGATGCCACCGCCCACGGTAAACGGGATATTGATATTGGCAGCAATCCGCTTTACCAATTCCGTGAAAGTCTTACGTCCTTCATGACTTGCAGTAATATCCAGAAACACAAGTTCATCTGCTCCTTGTTCGCTGTAAGCCCGCCCCAGCTCTACCGGATCACCGGCCTGGCGCAAATTGACAAAGTTCGTTCCTTTTACGGTCTGTCCGTCTTTTATATCCAGACAGGGTATGATTCTTTTTGCTAACACAATTCTATCTTATTTACTATTTGACAATTTAGATTCTACTAATCCGAGAACCTGCTTCTTTATTTTTCATTATAACAGGGCGCTCCATTTTATTTTAGCACTCCTGATTATAAAAATATACGCAAATCTTTCAATGTTATATGCCCTTCGTACAATGCTTTACCGAAGATGACTCCGGGAACTCCGGCTTCATTCAAGGCGATTATGTCATCCACATTGCTCACTCCGCCACTAGCCATCAGGTAGAGATTCGGAAACTTCTCCAGCATTTCTTTATACAAATCGATAGAAGGACCTTTCAGCATTCCATCACAACTAATATCAGTGCAAATGACTTTCTGAATACCTTTATTTATATAGTCTTCGAGAAATGGGAAAAGCTCGCAGGCGCTTTCGTCTTTCCAGCCGTTTACGGCAATCTTATGTTCCTTGACATCTGCTCCGAGGATTATTTTCTCACTGCCATATACTTCCAGCCAATGACAGAACAGCTCCGGATCTTTCACGGCAACGCTTCCGCCTGTCACCATCTGAGCACCGCTTTCGAAAGCTATTTTCAAATCTTCGTCACTCTTTACTCCACCACCGAAATCTACTATTAAAGAGGTACGCGTAGCAATCTGCTCCAATACCCGATGGTTGACTACGTGGTGAGAAGCAGCTCCGTCCAGATCTACCACATGAAGCCTGCGAACCCCGTTCGCTTCAAACTCCTTGGCTACTTCCACCGGATTTTCGTTATATACCTTCTTACTATCGTAATCTCCCTGAGAAAGGCGTACACATTTCCCGTCAATAATATCAATGGCTGGAATAATTTCTATCATCTGTTTATATACAATTTGATCATTTACGATTTACTATTTTAGCTGTTCACTCCATCTTCTTATACCTGTCCTTTTCTTCTTCTCCGAAAAGCCGGAAATAGTTTATTATAAACGATGACCGAGTTTATTATAAACTATAGCGGAGTTTATTATAAACTATAGCGGAGTTTATTATAAACTGTTGCAACGTTTATTAGAGATCCAGAAAGTTCCTCAGAATCCTTTCACCTGTCTTCCCGCTTTTCTCCGGATGGAACTGGGTGGCATAAAAGTTATCTTTATGCAATGCCGCGCTGAACGGATGGATATAATCGGTTTCAGCAGCAGTGAAGTCACAAACCGGCACATAGAAACTGTGTACAAAGTAGACAAACTCTTCTTCGGTGAATCCTTCGAACAATTTGCTGTTTGTCTTACCAATCGTATTCCAGCCCATATGCGGCACTTTATCTTCATGCTTCTGCGGAACAAAACGCTTCACGTCTACATCAAAGATATTCAGGCAGTCCACCTCACCTTCTTCGGAGTGTCGGCACATCAACTGCATACCGAGGCAAATTCCGAACACAGGCTGACGCAGATTCTTGATCAGTTCGTCGAGCCCTGTTGCTTTCAGGTGATTCATGGTAGTTCCCGCCTCTCCCACTCCGGGGAAAATCACTTTATCGGCAGATTGAAGTATTTCTTTATCGGCAGTAATCACCGCTTCTACCCCCAACCGCTTCAGAGCATAGTCCACAGAACGGATATTTCCGGCATTGTATTTTACAACTGCTACTTTCATCAGCTAAATATTACTGTTTTATTTTTATAAGCCAAAATCTTACGTTCGATATGCTTTTGTACCGCACGCGAAAGAACAATCTTTTCCAGGTCCTTTCCTTTATTTACAAGATCTTCTATAGAATCCTTATGTGTAATGCGCACTACATCCTGCTCGATGATCGGGCCTGCATCCAGCTCAGTCGTCACATAATGGCTGGTCGCACCGATAATTTTCACTCCACGCTGGAATGCGGCATGATAAGGTTTCGCCCCCACAAATGCCGGTAGGAAGGAATGATGGATATTGATAATCTTATTTGGATACGCATTGATCATCTGTTCGGAAATCACTTGCATATAACGTGCCAACACGATGAATGTAATTTTATGTTTGGCAAGCAATTCCATTTCTTTGCGTTCCTGTTCTTCTTTGGTCTCCTTGGTGATGGGGAACAAATAGAAAGGAATACCGAAACGCTCTGCCACGTGCTGCAAGTCCGGATGGTTGCTTATAATAAGAGGTATCTCCACGTTCCACTCTCCTGCCGTGTAGCGAGCCAACATATCGAACAGGCAATGAGACATTTTAGAAACGAATATAGCCATACGCGGTTTCACATCCGAGAAATAAAGACGGAAATCCATTTCATACTTCTGCCCATATAGCGTTCTGAAATAATCTTCAATCTTTTCCTGCGGAACCAGAAAATCTTTCAATTCCCATTCTATACGCATGAAGAAGATGTTCTCCACATGGTCTACATACTGATCCAGATAGATAATATTTCCTTTGTTTACCGTAATAAAGTCTGTCACTTCCGCGAGGATTCCCGGTTTGTCGGGACAGTGCAATAACAGTTTGGCTGTAGTCATCATTCTTTTTACTAATTTACTATTCCGGGCGGAAATTCTTCCACCTATCTAATTTTAGTGCGCAAAAATAACGATTTATTGCAAAACTACGAATTATTCAAGCAGAAAGTTGATATAAAAACGGTGATTTCTTACAGATAGAAAGATATCCAAGACTATTTCCAAAGAAGAAGATGACAAACTTCAGGATAGTGACACTATCGCCTCCGGATAATGACACTATCCCATCGTGATAGTGTCACTATGACGACCGGATAGTGTCACCATCCTGACTGAAGAAAAAACTAATATTTTTTTTCATTATAAAAGTACTCAAAATGAGACACTAAGCTTTTTTCTTGCTTTTTATTGGAAAAAAGTTTCATCAAAACATTTGCAGATTTACAAAAAACAACTACCTTTGCACCCGCAATCGAGAGAGATGCAGATTAACAAAATGAAATTCTGGTTCGGTAGTTCAGTTGGTTAGAATACATGCCTGTCACGCATGGGGTCGCGGGTTCGAGTCCCGTCCGGACCGCTTCTTTTAAGTAAGAAGCAAAGAGAAATAAAATGAATTAGTCTTTAATATTTGGTGCGTTAGTTCAGTTGGTTAGAATACATGCCTGTCACGCATGGGGTCACGGGTTCGAGTCCCGTACGCACCGCTTCTTAAGAAAGTAAAAAAGTCTTTGATTACATTGATAATCAAAGACTTTTTTTATGCATTACACGAAACCAAGATCGCTAACAGCTACAGTCTACGACTAAGACTGACGGATATCTTAAACATTCTGTTACCCGCCATCGGACATCAGACCTATAAAGTCATATATAAAAAAGATAATAATTCACTGCATCATCTGGGTTATTCAATTTTAAATAGCACCTTTGCATACATAAAGAAAATAGAATGATATATGAAAGAAGTAATTTTTGTATTATTAAATGAGTTCGCCGACTGGGAAGGCGCATTTATAGCTGCCTGCCTGAATCAGGGTGTTATGCCCGGAAGTCCTGTTCCTTATAAAGTGAAAACCTTGTCTATAACCAAAGAGCCTGTCTCTTCAATAGGGGGATTCAGAGTATTGCCTGATTATGATTTGAAAGATATGCCGGAAGATTATGCAGGTCTGATATTAATTGGCGGCATGAGCTGGTTTTCACCAGAAGCTGAATTAATAGTCCCGCTGGTAGAAAAAGCTATCAAAGATAAGAAAGTAGTTGGCGGAATATGCAATGCTTCCGTTTTCCTTGCTATGCATGGATTTCTCAATAACGTAAAGCATACGAGTAATACAATCGATTATCTGAAACAACATGTCGGAGAGAGATATACAGGTGATTCGAACTACGTTGATCAGCAAGCTGTAAGAGATGGAAAGATCATAACCGCTAACGGAACCGGACAACTGGAATTTTGCAGGGAAATACTATATGCATTAGAAGCTGATACAGCCGAAGCAATAGAAAAAAGTTATCTGTTTTATAAAAACGGATTCTGTCCGGAGTAATAAAAGCAAGGTTAAGTTTAACAATTACCGGATAACTAACATTAGATATAAAAATAGCCTCATACCCAAATAGACAAAACATACGGAGAACATTGGGATAATAAAGTTCCATTTTTCGCTACGTTC
Organism: Bacteroides sp. B1-V-101; assembly: GCF_023656585.1. NCBI lineage: Bacteria > Pseudomonadati > Bacteroidota > Bacteroidia > Bacteroidales > Bacteroidaceae > Bacteroides > Bacteroides sp. B1-V-101. Next base: position 151,495 of record NZ_JAMOKH010000010.1, read on the forward strand.
CAATATTCCGAATCGTCAGAAGAGATTAATCTTTCCTGACGATTCTTTTCTAAACATCTTCCGCCTACATATTCCCTCTATTATAAATTAATCAGAAAGTTAACCATTTCAGGGTCATAATGGGAGAAGAACAGACTTTCTTTTTTATCGAGTCCGGCAATCTCTTCCATATCCTTTGCAGACAAGGTGAAGTCAAATACATCGAAGTTTTCTATCATGCGTTCCTTGCGAGTCGATTTCGGGATAACGATGATATCACGCTGAATAAGAAAGCGCAGAGCTACCTGTGCAACCGATTTTCCATACCGTTCTCCAATTGCTTTCAATACTTCATTAGAGAAAAAATTATTGCGTCCTTCCGCAAATGGTCCCCATGACATGACCTTCGTACCGTATTTCTTCATAATCTCCTGCGGTTTCACTTGCTGGTTGAAGACGTGTGTTTCAACTTGATTCACCGCCGGTTTAATCTCACAAAATTCCGCCAGGTCGATAAAACGATCCGGATAGAAATTGCTGACGCCAATGGCACGAGCTTTTCCGTCCTTGTAAGCCTCTTCCATGGCACGGTATGTACCATAGTAATCATTGAAAGGCTGATGAATAAGCAGCAAATCAACATAATCACTTTGGAGCTTACGCAAGGATTCGTCAATAGAAACTTTTGCTTTTTCGTATCCACCGTTCGAAATCCATACTTTCGTGGTGATAAACAGTTCTTCACGTGGTACCCCGCATTTCCTGACTGCATTCCCCACTCCATCTTCATTATAATATGCCTGTGCTGTATCAATAGAACGATAACCGACACTAATAGCATCCAGCACACAGCGCTCACACTCTTCAGGAGTCACCTGATATACACCATAGCCTAAAATCGGCATTTCAACACCGTTGTTCAATCTTATTGTTTCCATAAATATACTTTTAATTATTATATTCAATATCTATATACCTATCAATAACAAGATCGATAGTCGAATTGATCTTATTGCAGTACAAAATTAAGGAAGAAACATACATCTGACAGTAGATAAATTACGGGTTGTTCAACCATTATTACTGATTCTATTCAACAGTGAAACTTTCCGACTTAAAGTTACTGTAAAACCTTCCGGAAATCGCTGTAAATTTTAAAACACAATAATCGGGGTCTGTCACTCCTTCGGGATAGTACATCGTATCCCCTTCCTGCCATATCATCTCTTTACTGGCAGGATCGGTCAGCACTTCCATAGTACCGCGCAGCATCACCCCTCTAAAGAACCGCGTATCACAAAAGTAAATACAGGCATGATTGTTCTCACGATATTGGGCCACACGCATTGACGAAGTATTTGTAGTCAGATAAATTGTCTTTATCCCTTCCCTCTTTCGGGGTTGCAACATAGCTTTCATATTAGGAAATCCTTCACTGTCTATGGAACCGATAAAGGCCGTTTTCAGCTTATCAATCATGTTTCCTACTGTTTTTTCCGCATCTCTCATCGTTCAGTTATTTTAATTGGTTATTATCTGACGCGAAAGTAGGGATATAGAAGACAATCAGTGCAACAAAAAGAAAGGGAGAAATATCACTTTTTACGGTTTATGCGTTTTTCGATAGAGCAATGGCGTTTCTCCAGTATGTTGCCGGAAGCTACGGATAAAATAAGAGACGGTTGAGAAATGAAGTTCAAACGCAATATCCGATATAGGGAAATCTGTATAAGTAAGCAGTCTCTTCGCCTCATCCATTACTTTATTCCGGATATATTGCTTCGCACTAATCCCTTTTGTTGAGGTTACAATCTCATTCAGATAATTCGGGGTAATACAAAGTTTATCCGCGTAATATTGAACAGAATGCTGCTCTGTCAAATGGCTCTCAACCAACTTCATAAATTTGTTGATATGGATATTGCCGACCTCTTTGGATGTAGTCTCTTCTTCCATATTCACTTTCTTATATTCCCGGTCCAACAACATCAGGACTTCATAAAGTAATGCCCTTAATACATACACATCATTCTGTTTGTATGTATCAATCTCTGTTTTAATATTGCGCAATATCTGAAGGATACGCATATAAAGTTCATCCGGCAACCGTAATTTGGATGATGGCTTTCCCGACTGGAAGAATGAAAGATGCTGCACAAAGAGAGAATCCTTAAAAAGGGAAGATAAAAACTCATCTTCAAAGATCAAAGCATAACCATTGACTATGTGGCGGGTATCCCAGTTCCGAATCTCTCCCGGTTTAGAGAAAAACACATCACGGGAAGTCGCCTCGTTAGTCTGATTATCTATCGAAAACCTGCCCTCCCCTTCCGTGACAAACGTGATATCATAGTAAGTCAACGTGTGGACTGAACTCTGAGCGAGGAACTTCTTTACGTATTTCAGTTCGACGACATCTATCAAAAGTTCACTTCCATACTTATTCTTGTAGAAAGTATATCGGGGAATCAAGTTTTTCATTTCGATTACAAAAATAATATTCCTTATCAAATAATCCAAAGACTTTCCGGTTTTGAGAAGCACCGGGATAACAATAGACTATTCAACAAGGAATATCTTCAAATATAGAGAATGAGACATTTCTTATTTACAGCTTCCGGCCAGATATCCCAGACTTGTCACATCAGCCCCTAAATAATAAGTAATGTACTTCAAAGGGACTCTGTACAGAATATCGGGAATTTCTGATAATAAAGAAAGGTATCTTTCCCTGATCGTCAGTTTACGTGCATTCACACTCATTTCCTCTTTAAGGTAAAACTGATATTCCATCATCTGACGAACCAGATTGGAAAACGTGATGGACGTTGCACACAATTCCTCGATCTCATCTTCGCTGATGTAATAGGCCACACACCTTGTCAGTGTTTTGACAGAATGCTTACTTGTATTATAGCACAATATAGCATCACCTTCGGACAGGAATCTGACGGTTTTGTCCTCTCCCTGCCGGGTAGTAAATGTATGCAGGATACCGGAAACGATAATGTACAAGCTCTGCTCGGGCATTGTAGCAGAAGCAATCGTTTCTCCTTTATCCAGATACACTCTTTCCATGCGAGCCAACAGCTCTTTCACTTCCTTTTCTTCAACCTGATACTCAAAACAGAGTTTCTTCAAATAAGCTTCCATACAAATTGATTTTAGTTAATATATCCACTTAAAACACCTAATTCGACATAGCAGGCATCATGGTGCCTTTCAAATAAACTTTCTTCCGGGTATATCTTAAATACCAGATACAGATCAACAATGAAACCACTGTTGAAACAGGCGGTGCAAAGCCCATGATAAACAGGGAAGAACTGTCTATCTGACTAAACCAGTACGACAACGGAATCCGGAACAGGAAAGTCGCTATCAGACTGTGAATCATCGGGAATAATGAATTTCCCTGTCCGCTGAAGTAAGAGTTTATGCAGAACACAAAACTTACAACGATACAGTCGATACTATATCCCCGCAGATACTCCGCCGCCATTGATACCACCGCAGCATCTTTGGTAAAGAATGCGGTAAGCGTTTCCGGCAGGAATTGTGAATACACACAAACCGATACACCGAAAACAAGTGCAATTCCTATCCCCGAAGCCAGACAGCGGTTCATCCGTTGTATAAGTCCGGCTCCGTAGTTCTGTGCCGTCATCGTCGCTACTGCCGATGAGATTGCCATCGGAGGCAGCATGGCAAACACTATAATCTTCTCTACGACACCCAAAGAAGCCGATGCGATCACTCCCATCTGATTGACTATAACGGTGATGATCAGAAACGAGATATTGATCAGCGCATCCTGCAACGCAATAGGCGCTCCCAATGTCATGACTTTCTTGGCCAGGTTCCGGTTCAACCGGATATCTTTCCGGGTAAACTCAAAATGAAATCCGTGCCGATATAAGAACCAAAGAGAGATCATGAAGCTGACTCCTTGCGCCGTTATGGTGGCAACTGCCGCTCCTGTAGCTCCCAAATGGAAATATCCTACCAGTATAAAATCGAGTACAATATTAATCACACACGCCAGTGCTACAAAATAAAGCGGCGTTCTGGAGTCTCCCAATCCGCGCAAAATACCGCATACGACGTTATATCCTACTATAAACAATATCCCGGCCGAACATACAAGGATGTAACTTTTCGTATCCGCCATCGCCTCTATCGGCGTATGCATCAACTCTGCTATCCGACCATGAAAAAACACCATGACCAAAGTAAGCAACACCCCGATTATTGAAAACAACCATACGGACGAACCGATGGTGAAAGCTACTTTCTTGTCATCCTTTGCTCCGGTAGCTATGGCAATCAGAACGGTTGTTCCTGTCGTAATGCCAAGAATAATCCCCGTGATTGTCTGCATCACCTGACTACCGATGGCCACAGCCGCCACACTTGCAGAATCATCGTATTGTCCTACCACAAAAAGGTCGGCCCCGCCATAAAGTGCCTGAAGCACATTGGCAATCAGAAAAGGAACCGCAAATTGCAGTAATACTTTCGGAACACTCCCTTGTGTCAAATTTAACTCTTTCATAGTTTTTCAATACTTACTCCTCTTATCTTACTTGTTACAAAATAAAAAAGTGCCGGACAAGCTGAATGATTCACACCATTCATCTTATCCAGCACTATAATTATCTATTATAGCACCCTCCGATGAGGATTTTCTATGCCTGTCCCTATTTTTGGGGTGCAAATATGGGCTTTGTTTTCATAACTACCAAATTATAATCGATAATTATTTTTTTATGATACCATAAGGTATCAATGTGATACCAATTTCAGACCGACAATGGAGCAAATCAATGTGAAGATGAAGAAAATTCTGCCCCAACTTGCCGGCTCTTTAAAGAAAAAGATACCGATCAGCACCGTACCGGCGGCACCGATACCGGTCCATATAGCATAAGCCGTACCAACGGGCAATGCTTTGGTAACCCTTATGAGAAGGAGCATACTGACACACAGGGATATCAGCAGCCCTAATGACCACATATATTTCTCTGCTCCTACTACTCTGTTTATTTTTCCCAGACAGAAAGTAAAGACCAATTCAAGGCATCCCGCCAAAATCAAAAGAATCCAATTCATAACACTTCTTTTTTTTGATTGCAAAGGTCATGAATTTCCGGCACCCTTCATTTTACATTTGTAAAAAAGGGATTTTACAAAGTTTAAAAAATCATCTTATCTTCGCACGAATTCTGCTTAGATTGACCTGTGAGATGCCTAAATAGGAAGCTATAATACCCAATGGCACACGTTGAAGTATATCGGAATATTCGGATATCAGTTCCTGATACCTCTCCAATGAAGTTTTGAATTGCCTTGATATAAACAGCTTTTCCGATTTGATGTATTCTCTCTCGGCAAACTTCCGTCCCCAGTTGGCTATATGTATATCTTCCAGATAGAGATTGTGCAGTTTATCGACACTGAGTTCATACAGGACACTATCTTCCAAAAGTTCAATATTCTCATATCCTGCCCGATTATCATAAAGAGTTTGCAAAGGGAAGATTGCATCCCCTTCTTTCCCGAACCAGAAGGTAACCTTCTTATCCGACTGATGAGTATAGGCATGCAGCATCCCTTTCTTCATCAGATAGAACTTAGAGCTTTTATGGTTTGCCCGGAACAGATGGAAGCCTTTAGGATAGGCTACTTCGGGAGCATCGCTCAGTAAAGCCTCCTTTGAAGCATCCGGCAACTTGTAAATCGAGTCTATGATATCATTTATATCCATAAGCTGTTTTATTTCAATCGTTTTGCTACCCTTTTCAGCATAGAACGGATGATGACTTTATGAAAAGGACGAATAAAGAAGAAGTACAACCGGCCCAGTCGATTATTGAACTTTACAACGGTCGTGATTGTAAACGTCTGCCCGCCGGGCTCCTTCTCTCCACACCATAATGAAGCATGAAACGTCAGGTGTTTATCGGGCATACCGAAAACAATCTCCTGTGCATTCTGCTCACATATCGTATCGGCAAAGCGCATACCAACTTCCAGACCTAACGGTTTGACTATCGTATTCCTTAACTTCATCAGCCCATTCACCCACGCCGGAGAGTGGTTAAAAGCCATATCAAAGAACTCGTCGGAAGTGATTGCTTTTTCACTGACCACATTCCTTGAAAAAGAATCGCAATAATCTGCCGGAAGATAGCCGGCTATCAAACTGTCCTGGGGTATATTCTGCTCTTTCATCATCTTCAGCCATACCTTAATAGTATGGTTTGCCAAAAGTAGTCACTTTAGATAGACAAACAATGACTTTGCCCGATTTTCTGCTATTATCTCCTGCCCGTCCGACAGATATTACTATTACTTATTCACAAACTGAAGGTCATAAATGAATATATACAGCAAGGGCTGCCCTTTTACGGAGCAGCCCTCACCATTCTATTTACATCTCTTGTTTTTAGTCTTCAATCGTACATATACTTACACGATTCCAATCCGGTTCGGTAAACATGTCACCTACGCCCTGACCTTCGGCAGTGATACGAGAAGCATTGATCTTGTATTTATTGACCAGAATAGTCTTTACGGCTTCCGCACGTGCAGCGGCAATTCTTGCATTGACTTCAGCACTACCTTCCGGAGAAGCATACCCCTTAATGACTACTTTTGCATCAGCATATTTCTTCATATAAGAAGCTACGCGTTCCACATTCGGCAACTGTGAAGCGTCAACCGATGATTTACCCTGTCTGAAAGTAATGATAGATTCAGGAACACGGGCAGTTTTCACTACAGTCTCCACCGGAACGACCTTGGTACGACATTCTTCCAGTTCTTGCTGCAACCCGCTGATTCTCTGATTAGCACTGTTGAGTTCACCGTCCTTATTGTTCACCTGTCCGCGGAGGGCATTGATAGAAGCATTCAGATCGTCGATTTCTCCCTGGTTGTAAACTCTTACTTTAGTGAAGTAACGGTTTCCTGTACTGCTCTTGAAGTGGTAAGTCAGTCCGGCAGTCAGTTCAAATGCTGCATTATTAGCATTGAAACGGCTTTTTGCCTGGTTGAAATCCCCTTGCATATCATATACGATGGCAGGTTTCAGTCCCAACGTCCAGGCCTTGCTTTCGCCTAGATTAAAGTTCAGATTCAATCCGAAACGAGTTGACCATGAGTTTTGGTCGCCATCACCATTCACATAATAATGTAGCCAGCCTGCTCCAGCTACAGCTTCTACCTCAAACAAACGAGGAGTGCCATTATAACCTGCAAATAAGTTCATCAAGTTTACTTTACCCAACAGACTAATGTCTGAAGCATCAAAAGCCGTTTTACTTGAAGTAGTATTAATATATCCCATTCCCTGCAATCCTAAACCAAAAATAGGAGTCAATTGTTTTGAAACCCCAATTCCAAATCCGGGGCGTGCATTCTTAAAGAAAGCACTGTGAGTAAGAGGAGTGATTGCACCGGCATTTACCTCTACAGACCAATTATCTGTAAGTTTTGTACCTTCTACAACGGATTGAGCATTTGCTGTAAATGCACCCAATACCATAGCTAATAAAATAATAGATTTCTTCATAATCATACGTTTTAAATTGTAATGTTCCATTTGCTAAATCATTAGAAATGTTTTATCTGCTCATGCCTAATTTTTTAGTTTATAATTTATTTTGTTATTCACTTTAAACAACATACTATATCAAATATTAGTTCACGACCATCTATCTGAATTAACAACTATTTGATATTTAAAAGTCTCATAGAACCTATGATCAACAACAGCATCTCCATTCGAACAAATAATTAAATCCATTCGTTAAGACAATAAAAACAAGAAAAATGAATACCTTATCTACAAGTAAACAAAAACTATCCTTAGCCTTTAAAATAATAAAAGATACGGTTCAAGGATTTGTTGATGACAATGTAATGAGACTGAGTGCATCTTTGGCATACGCTACCCTATTTTCTATCATTCCATTATTTTCTCTATTAATTACTATTGGAGTCTTTCTTCAGATTGATCTAACTGATCAATTATATACCCAGATAGAACCAGTCGTAGGTCCAAAAGTTGTCGAGGCGCTCCGATCCATCATCGAGAACGCGACAGAAGCAGACGTATCTTCTTTTGCAACAATTATTAGCGTTGGAGTTACTATATTTAGTGCAACTACTGTCTTTGCAGAAATTCAGAGTTCACTGAATACTATTTGGGGCATAAAGGCAGTCCCCCGGAAAAGTTGGCTTAAATATATTAAAAACCGATTACTCTCTTTTTCTGTTATCCTCGTATTTGCTTTCATTTTATTGATCACATTTACCATTACTAACCTTATCACAGATTTGAGTAACAGATATATTGCCAACAATCCGGATGTAGCCGAATCATTAGTAAAAGTTATAGGCATATTTGTTAACATAGTAGTAACAACTATCATATTCACACTAATCTTTAAAATACTACCCGATGCAAAGATTAAAAGTAAAGACGTATTTATCGGAGCACTCGTAACTACTGTACTATTATTGGCAGGTCAGTGGGGAATATCGTTCTATATAGCTATTGCAAACATTGAAACAGTTTACGGAGCTGCGGCATTCATGGCTATTTTCATCATATGGATTTACTACTCTGCCATTATCATATATACAGGTGCAGAATTTACCAAGGCTTGGGCAAATGAGCTGGGAGGAAAGATTTTCCCTGACGAATATGCGGTGGCAACTAAAATAATAGAGATACACGAAGAAAAGAAATCGCTTACATAGGGTGGGTAGTGTCACTAAGTTCCGGTAACCGAATACAGCCGGACTTAGTGACAAACGATTAATCAGCTACTTACCTCCGGGCATCGGCAGAAAGTGTATAGATTTCACTTTTTATATCATTTTCTCTTCTATGCTGTTTAGCACGCACCATTTTCCGTAATTTCTTTGTTTTAGATTCTGGCGAGAGATGATAAATAAGAGCTCCTATTGCTGAACCTAGTGTCAGCCTGATCCATAAATTAAAACTACCGGTTTTCATAATTAATTGTGTTAACGGTTAAACATATAAAATAATGTCGTTTCCACTCTCTCTGATTGTTTATGACAAAAAGGGGAGAACAGCTATCATTTACACCGTCCTCCCACTTTTGAACAACAAACACCTAGCTATTTTTTTGCTTTATCCGAGAAAGTATGAACTTTGTTTCTTACATCATCTGCTTTTTCTGCTATATGAAAGGTTCCGTCCGCTACCTTATCGGCCACTTCAACCCCAGCATCCAATACTTTATCATTCACCGTATCAATCATGTTTATGCCTTCACCAGTTACTTTCTGAAAGGCATGATTTACTTTTTCTTTCATCTTCTTGCCCTTAGGAGAACACCAAAAATGATAAACAAGCGCTCCAACTACCGAGCCTACTCCCAGCCCAATAATTAAATTAGATTTTCCTCTTTCCATAATCAAGTTTTAGTTTAAATTATTAATAAATCAAAGTTCTTCACCCTTCGTTCGGATGCCTTCTGAATAAAGATACAATCCATAAAAGCAATACTGCACCTACAACCGAAGTAATAAGACTACCCAAAATGCCACCAGTAGCAATACCCAGCAGTCCGAATACCCAGCCTCCCAAGAGACCACCAATGATACCTACAAGAAGGTTAATCAGGAGACCGAAACCTCCTCCTCTCATAATCTTCCCGGCTATAAAACCGGAAACGATTCCAATAATAATGTACCAAATTACACTCATAATGTTTAAAATTTAGGTTTATATTTACATTTCAAAAAAGGTTCATATTTTTCTCAAACCAAAACTGCATTTTCTATTTAGTTTATAAACCAAAGAACAAGCTATCCAAACATCTCGCTAATTTAGATCCTGTTTTTCATTCAACTATTAATAATGTCATTCATTTAAAAATAAACACCATTCAGTATCATTTAGTTCTATTTTAGCACTTGCGTTTAACACATATTTCGTTTTATATCACACTTTCATAACTTTCAGAATATGATCCAACTAAATTATTACGATTTTAAGAATGATTATATTCTTCTGACAAACTTCTATTACAAGCAAGATGTTTTACTAAATATAAGACTTTTAAAATATATAAATATGGAAAATAATGACAATCTATTTCTTCTTAATCATCCTGACTATGATGATATACACAGAATGTGTTCGAATGCATATACTAAAGGGCGTATGGTAGAAAGGTCACTCGCTATTGAAGCATACAGATTACGTTGTAGTAATCTGTTTGGCAACAGATGTATGAGTCGGACAATCTTCGGAGCCCTTTCCAAAAAAACATGTGATGGGAATTGCTGGTATTTAAACCAATTCAAGTTGGAGCTATACAAACTGGAAACCTAAATAAAAAGAGTTCTCTCTGTATCTTTTTTCACATTCTCGATACGGTTGTTAACCTTGTCTTGAGTATTTTATCCCCGCAAGATGTCATTACCAAGGTAATAGCACATGCCATCACCCATGCTATAAATAATAATTATCTTATATATTCCCGATTAAATTGTTATATTTAGGTAAGAACTTAAATTCCCGGTAAAAGATATCTTCGAATTCTTCGACCGGGAATAATATAAAAGATTCATTTAAGAAATGGTAATCTTATTTCTTATCCGACTTTTTACCAAAAGATGTAGATTTCTGGTAGTCACACCATGTCAAATCCTTATCAGGAGTTGCCGACAGAACCTGGCTGCTACGTTCTTTCGCTAGCTTTTGGTCCATTGCACGTACTTGCTTTTCGGTACGCTCGGTACCTTCTGGCTTTCTGTCCACCAATCCATTCGTATTTCTTACTTCTTGCAATGGATCATCAATATATTGCCATTCTTCTTTCAGTCTCGTGCTCTCACCTTCGTTCCAAGGACCACGGGAATCTCCACCCTTTGACAAGTTAAAATAAAGATTACTATATTTAGGTGAAGTTTGTAAAGTACCGGGAGGGAAGTTGGGCTGGATAGTTGACAGTGCAGCTTCAAACTGTTGAAAATGAGTAATCTCACGAGTCATAAGGAATGTAAGGGTTTCTTTGACAAATGGATCCTCTGTAAACGAAAGCAGATTTTCATATCCTATTTTGGCACGACACTCATTAGCCATATTAGACTGAAGGTCCACCGTCAATTCCGCATTGGCAGATACATATGTAGCACACCAAGGATTCCCGTTACTATCTGTCAGCATAGGACTGCCGGGAGCAACAACTACACATTGGGGATTGGTAAATGCCTGATGGATATATTCCTCTTTTGCAGATTTACCTTCCATTAATTTGCTAATCTCCATCGTTTCAACAGCATCCTTCATTTTACCGTTTACCGGACCGAGAAGCATTTGTATGGTAGCTCCTACTATTTCGAGATGCGTCAATTCTTCCGTAGCGATATCCATAAGCATATCATACTTATCAGGAAACGGATTATGACAACTAAAAGCCTGTACAAAATACTGCATGGCTGAGGTTAATTCACCGTTAGCACCGCCGAATGCTTCGAGCAATATACGGGCAAAACGCGGATCCGGTTTGGATACGCGGGCATTGAATTGCAAATCTTTTACATGATAAAACATAATTGATTCATTTTAAAGTTAATAATTCAGGTTGGTTGAGATGTACATCTATATTTTAATAGGCCGGACAGCACCAAAAAGCTGTCCGGCACACATCAAGAATCAAAATTTATAACCATAACCCAACATGATGACGACATTATCATCGTTGGCAAACATGAATTTCGCCTCTGCATTTAAATAACTACGTTCTGATAAAGGTAACGTAATACCGCCTCCGAGATTGAAAGCAAACTTTGTAGTATTGCTTCTATCTAATTCGGTAGTCACACCGTCAACTTCCACTTTCTGTTTTCCATAGAAATTATTCTGCATGCCTATTCCCGCAAGCGGATAGACAGAGAATCCTTGCCCGTCTTTACTGAAATTGAAGACATAATGAAAGTTTACATTTACATCCAATCCCGTCACTTTATCTTTCGGAAAGAAAAATGTGAGATCAGGCGCAATCCGAAGATTGTCAGCTATCACATAACGTCCCTGTGCCTGCAAACCGAACCTTTCATAATTGGTTTGATATCCAAGACTTCCCATCAACGAACCTTCTCCCTTTTTTGTCTGGGCATTCATTCCTAAAGCTGCAAGTGCAACCATTACTGATAATAATAACTTTTTCATAATTCAGGTATTAAGTTAATAATCTATTTAATTGAAAAGAGAACTTCTAAGTCATTAATCTTCGATAGTACAGATACTTACACGATTCCAATCCGGTTCAGTGAACATATCGCCTACTCCTTGGCCTTCGGCCGTTATGCGGTCTATATTAATCTTATATTTCTTGACTAAAATATTCTTCACAGCCTCGGCACGCGCTTTTGCTATTCTATCATTTACTTCTATACTACCTTCTGGAGAAGCATATCCTTTGATAACGACTCTTGTATCAGGATGTTTCTTCATATAAGAAGCTACACGTTCCACATTCGGAAGTTGCGAAGCATCTACCACCGAGCGGCCTTGTCTAAAGGTAATGATAGATTCCGGAACCCTGCTTGTCTTTACCACAGCAGCGGGAACAGTCTTTGTGCGGCAATCTTCCAGATCACGCTGCAATCCACTGATTCTTTGGACAGCATTATTCAGTTCACTGTTTTTATTATTCACTTCACCGCGTAGGGCATTGATAGAAGAATTCAGATCATCAATTTCTGCCTGATTATAAACTTTCACTTTGGTGAAGTAATGGTTTCCGTTACTTGTTTTGAAATGATAAGTCAGCCCGGCTGTTATTTCAAAAGCCGCACTATTGACATTAAAACGGCTTTTTGCTCTATTAAAATCACCTTGCATATCGTACACGATAGCTGGTTGAAGTCCAAGGGTCCAGGCCTTACTTTCTCCAAGGTCAAAATTAAAATTCATTCCAAAACGGGTGGACCAAGAATTCTGGTCTCCATCGCTGCTTGCATAATAATGTAACCAACCCATTCCGGCCACAGCTTCTATTTCAAAGACACGCGGAGTACCCAAATAGCTTCCAAACAAATTCATCAGATTGACCTTTCCCAATAAACTTACATCAGAAACATCAAAAGCTGTCTTACTCCGGGTAGTATTAACATACCCCATACCTTGAAATCCCAAACCGAAATTAGGTGTTAACTGTTTAGAGAACCCTACTCCAAAAGCAGGGCGCATACTCTTGAAAAAAGCACTGTGAGTGAGAGGTGTAATCGCACCAGCATTGATTCCTACAGACCAGTTATCTGTAAATTTAGTACTTTCTACCACCGATTGAGCATTTGCAGTAAATATACCTAATGCACAAGCTAATAAAATAATAGTTCTTTTCATAATTAAAATATTTATGTGAAGTTTTGTTTGCTATTCACTCAAAAAAAACATATCCTATAAAAAAATAGTTCGTAGTTTTAGTTTTGCATTAACATCTATTTTACAGTCTTAAAATCTAAAAAACAGCACATATATGAAATAACGACCATCTAACTTGTTTCTTATGCAAAATATGCAAGAAAGCCTAATGATAGATACAGAAAACGGCAGGATTTTTATTTTAGAAGTATTCAAAGAATAGTTATATTAAGCTTTATCCTTCAATAGGAAACAATTTTAGTTCAAATTCATTTAGAATGGTTACAAAAAGGAATATAATCCATTCAAATTAACAGTTCCTTTCCTTTCATAAAATAAAGTAAACCAGGGAATCTATACAGACAAAATAGAAATTCATTCACTCCTTTTAAAGGTTTAGTAGCTTCCTCACCGACCAACATTCCGTTTCTTTTAAAGGAACGAAGTGTTCCTTTAAAAGAAACAGACACAAACACTGCTAGTTATTATGCATAAATAATCAATTTCTTTGCACTAGCAGAGCTTTAAACTAGATATTTATTCATAATTTTATGCAGTACTCTCTCTATCTGACTTTAAAAGATATCTGATTCGCCCAATAAAAATCTTAAAAACAGAACATAGTTAATATATATAAATCCCCCCATCCAACAGTTCGGTCAGTATATATATCACGCATGTATTTCCTTATTTTAAATTCATTTATCTTCCGGAATCACTTCATTCAAACAAGCTATGGCATTGAGAGTGCGCGGATAGCCGATGTAAGGCAAGAGCTGCGTCACGACAGCCAGCAAGGTATCTTTACTATTACCTACATTGACGTTTCCCTGTATATGCCCTTTCACCTGTGATTCACAGCCTCCCAAGGAAACAAGGATGGAGAACGTCAGCAGTTCCCGTGTCTTCACGTCCAGTCCACCGCGTGTCTGGTAGTCTCCGAAGCAGTTGGAGGAGAGATAACGCTGGATATGCTTTTGGTTTTCGGGAGCATTTTTATGCATTTGGTCTATCCGTTCGCCGAAAATGGATTTCTGCAACGCCAGTCCTTTGTCGAAACGGGTTTCGGCAGAAACGACCGCTTGTCCCTCTAAAGGAAGACGTACACCGTGGGCAAGCAGCACCTCATTAGTGATGCCGACAAAGTCCATCACTTTAGCCATGCCTGCATAGGCTACTGCCTGGTAAAGGATTTCCTTTATTTCTATCGGAGTGATACCTGCATTGAGAGCGCTTTCAAGCATCATCCGGTATTCGGTCTGTGCCTGTGAAGCAATATTGGATGCCAATGTTATCATAAGGCGGGTTTTAGTATCCAGGTTGCCGTATTGCTGCACCTCCTTTGTGAAATTGCCGAATATTGCATCCAGTTCGGGGTCGGTGGCGCTTAATCCGGTTCCTCCGTTATCTTTCGTAGCTTCGGCATACTGCCGGTCGTCTACCCGTTCCAGCCAAATATTCTTGTTGGTCTGCGGATTGCAGCCGATAGCCAGATGCGAAAACCAACTATCGGGGGCAGCACCATGCCAATGTTCTATGTCCGGTGCTATTTCAACCACATCACCGGGGAGCAGTCGACGTGCCGCTTTGCCACGTTCCTGATAATATCCCACACCTCCGACAGCAATGAGGATTTGTCCGCCCGTATGGCTGTGCCAGTTATTTCGGCAACCGGGTTCAAAAGTAACGTTGGACATGGGTACATTCAAGTCTTTGTTACCGGTCAGCGGTGCCAGCCAGGATTCTCCTGTAAAATATTGCTTGAATCCCGTATTTTCCTTTCCTAACGGAAATGCGCTGATGTTCTGAGGTACTTCTTCTTTTTTCATACTCTGTGCATTTATAGATTGCATCGGGATTTGCAGAAATCCGATGACTGTTACAAAAATAAAATATAATTCTCTCATACTGTGACGTCTATGGTTTACTATTTAAGAACTCTCCGATAATGTAAAGTTAGCTGTTCTGATCCAACTCTTTATAATACAAATTACGGATATAAAAACCAAAATTACGGATTTATAGTACTGCCTGTCATTTACTTCATCTTTAGTTCGGGAATGAGTGGCGTAGCATCAATCATGATTGTCGTTCGAATTTCACTGCCACATTGCCCGGAACGTTCAATGCATCTATTCCGTCACCGTCAATGCGGCCAATCTTTATCAAGTCATTGCTTTGTGACCCGCTTTTACAGAAGATCGCCACATTATTCCACGGCACATAGATTGTAATATCACCGGGCACAGGCGCACAGCCACGGGTCACCCCTGTCGTAGTCAGTGCAGGCGACGGATAGAAAATTTTCTCTGTGATATTATTATAATCATTCAGCGGCACTTCAAGCGGCAGACGCGAAAGAAAGTCCTGCGCTGCGGCATTGTCTTCCATCGTAGCAGTAATGGTACGGTTACCGACTGTAATCTTCACATGCATAGAAGTGGACGGATGATTGTTTTCTCGACTCGCACCGAGTGTTTCGAGCCATGTCCGTATCCGGTTTCCCATCTGCGAAAGTGTCGAAGAAGTCAGAAGCAATGTTTCGGTGAAAGTGGCACCGGAGCAAAGTGTCCGCACCTCGTCAACTGATGCAGAGATGCCGCTGCTGCCACTGCTGGCAAAAAGAGCGATACGCTTACCTGCAAGTTTCGAGGCATGATTATGCAGGAATGTCTGCATCGGTGTGCCCATGCTACCGTACCAAATCGGATAGCCGACAAACACGATATCATAGTTGCCGAAATCTTCAACCGAAGTTTTAATCGCCGGATAATTCCCCTGACGGATAGCAGCCAGTTCTTCCTGTGCACGGTTGAGCATCCCATTATAATCGCTTTCATAAGGTGTTTGCGGTTCCACTTCCAGGATATCGCAATCGAGTGTTTGCTGAATCTGTTGCGCCATACGCTCCGTGCTGCCGGTGCGCGAACAGTAAAGTACCAGATATCGCCCGTTACCGCCCGGAATGGGGTTTGTCGGGTCTGTAGAATCATCCTCGTCTCCACCATCGGAATTTCCCGGTTGTCCCGGCTGTTCCGGAAGAATCGGATCAGCGTTTGAGCCGTCGCAAGCCGCCATCGGCATCATCGTCAGCATCATCAATGGAATTAATAGAATCTTTTTCATATTACTATCTCTTTTCAATGTTAAATTACCGGTTACAAAGTTACGGGGAATGGTCCAGCCCGGATGTAGACGATTTACGGATATTTATACCCCAATCATGGATTTTGATGGGAGAGTAAAAATTTTAAAGAGAAAAGAATTATATTTGTAACGCATTAAAAAAACAGATTATGATATGGAAGAGAATACTAAAGAAATGATTGTAATAGACAGCGTTGACCGTTACAACGAAATCTTCGGGCTTGAAACCAGACATCCGTTAGTCAGCATCATCGATCTGGCCAAATCCACTACGTGGCCCACACGTGCGTGGTTTCGTTACGAAGTATATGCACTATACTTGAAAAATGTAAAATGTGGTGATATTAAATACGGCCGCCAATATTACGACTACCAAGACGGAACCATCGTCTGTTTTGCTCCCGGACAAATCACCGACCTGGAAATGCTGCCAAATATTCAGCCCAACGCGCATGGTATTCTTTTTCATCCCGACCTTATACGTGGCACTGCACTCGGACAAGAAATAAAGAAATACTCCTTCTTCTCCTACGAAACCAACGAAGCCCTCCATATTTCCGAAGAAGAGCGGCAAACAGTGATGGACTGCCTGCAAAAAATCACCATCGAACTGGAACATTCCATCGACAAACACAGCCGCCGACTGATCTGCGCCAACATAGGATTGCTGCTCGACTACTGTATGCGCTTTTACGAACGCCAGTTCGACACACGAAACGGAGTAAACAAAGACATCATTGTCCGCTTCGAACATCTGCTCAACGAATATTTCGAAGGAGATGCCCCGCAAAAACAAGGGTTGCCATCGGTCAAGTACTTCGCTGATAAAGTATTCCTTTCCGCTAACTATTTCAGTGACATGGTACGTAAACAGACCGGTAAAACCGTCTCTGAATATATTCAGGATAAAATGATCGGATTAGTGAAGGAGCAGCTGTTGTCTACGGACAAGACCACCAGCCAGATTGCTTACGAAATCGGATTCCAGTATCCACAGCACCTTAGTCGGATGTTCAAACGGATTGTCGGGATGACTCCCAATAAATTTCGTCTGCAACCCTGAAACGCTATCTTGGTTAGGTGAATGAGGTAATAGGCGATGATAACGCCCGCCTCATTCTGTTTAATCCTTCTATCAGCCGTTGCCGCGGACAAGCGATATTGATGCGGATGAATCCTTCACCAGCCTCTCCATACAGGCTGCCTTCGTTCATCCAAAGTTTTTCCTTCTCCAGCAGAGTTTTCACTATATCCTCCGACGATTGTTTCAAAGCCGAGCAATCTACCCATACCAAGTAGGTACCTTCCAATGGCATCACCGGAAATTCGGGAAGATATTCATCAAAGTAAGCCCTTAAATAATGGTAGTTGGCAAACAGGTATTGGTTAAGTTCTTCCAGCCATTCTTCCCCGTCATTGTAGGCAGCTATCAAGGCTTCAACGCCAAACGGATTTACATCACAGACTTCATTGATATTGATTGCTTTGTCTATTTTCATACGGATATCAGCATCGGCAGAAACAATATTGGCAATCTGAAGCCCCGCCAGATTAAAGGCTTTACTAGGCGAGGTGCAAGTAACGGAATGCATCAAAAACTCTTCTGAGACAGATGCAAAAGGGATATAGGTGTGTCCAAAGAAGACAAGTTCGCAATGAATCTCGTCCGCTACTACCCATATATTATTCCGAAGACAGATTTCTCCCAAGCGAGTCAGTTCCTGCTTTGTCCAGACTCTTCCGGCAGGATTGTGCGGATTGCATAATAGCAGGACTTTTACACTCGGGTCAGCCGCCTTTCGTTCCAAATCAATAAAGTCTATCTGATACGTTCCGTTCATGTAAATCAATGGATTTGCAACAACCTCACATCTGTTATTGCGGATGGAGGAGAAAAAGCAGTTATAGACAGGTGTCTGCACGATTACTTTATCACCGGGAGTTGTCAGCGCCTTGATGACAGCTGACAGGGCCGGTACTACTCCGGTCGTATAAATAATCCATTCTTTTTCAATCTGCCAGCCATGACGTCCGGCAAACCATCCTATTATCGCCTCATAGTAAGCATCGGGCACACGCACATATCCAAAGATGCCATGTTCCACCCGTTTCTTCAATGCTTCCACGACGGGGGGAGCCGTGCGAAAATCCATATCAGCCACCCACATTGGCAACACATCGGCATCTGCGGCAGAATCCCATTTATAAGAGTTCGTGCCTCTGCGCGGAATTATCTCATCGAAATTATACCGCATATCTCAATCAAAACAAGTCAGGTCATCCCAAAGTTTCAGTTCGCAATCTGCCGGAGATTTCAAATTTTCATCCAAAATAATCGTTCCGTAACTCTCGGCAATGATATGTCCCGTACGTGGGTTCTTCACGCTGTGCACCGGGCCTTTAATCGTTGCCTTCACACTGCTATGTTCGAAAGCAAGATCGGCATCATCCGCCATTGTGCAGTTTTCCATTATCAAGTCGTGTGCATAACAAAGTGGCTGCGTGCCCGAGATCTTACAATTCACTAAACGTAAGTTTTTGGAATGCCAGCCCAGATATTCACCATTCAGTTCCGAATCATATACAGTCACATTCTCCGTATTCCAAAATGCATCCTTCGAATGGATTTCAGCATGGCGGATTTCTACGTTCTTGCAATATTGGAAGGAGTAATTGCCATTCAATACAAAATTCTTGATGCGGATGTCTTCTCCATGTATAAAGAGATAGTCTCCTTTATCTATCTTCACATTGTTCAATTCTACATTCCGGCAATACCAGAGTGTTTCCAAAGCATTAGGCAACTGTACATTTTCGAGTTCGACTCCGTCCATTTCGCGAAACATCTTCGGTGCTTCCACTAATGTATCCTTCATCTTCAGATTTTTGGAATACCAAAGTGCGGCACGTGCTCCTTCGGTAAAAAGGCAATTTTTAACTACAAAACCATCATTGTGCCAAAACGGATATTTTCCCTCGAAACGACAGTTTACCGCTTCTATATCACTGCACTCTTTCAGTGCCGATTCACCGGCATGAATGGTTACTTCTTCCAAATAAAGCCCGTGGGATGCGAACAAAGGACGTTCGCCTTCGTAATGTGTATTTTTAATTTGTTTCATGATTCGATTGTCTTTTATTGAATAGTTATCTGTTTTCCCTGTTCATACTTATTTCTTCAGATATTCCTTAAAAAAGGATTCCAATTTATCAAATGGTATAAACCCCACACGGTCGTAAAGGTCTACATGACCTGCACCGGGTACAATGTACAGTTCTTTGGGTTCGGCAGCCAGTCGGTAGGCATCTTCACTAAATTCGCGTGAGTGGGCATTTTCTCCGGTTATGAAAAGCATAGGACGGGGCGAAATAGTCTCAATATCTGCGAAAGGATAGAAATTCATGAATTTCACGTTGCTTGAAAGTGTAGGGTGTGTGGTAGTCATCGGGGTTGCTCCTTCGGGAGTAAACTCTCCCCTCTGAGTGCGGTAGAACTCATAAAATTCGCGTTCTATCGGACCGGAGTTTTCTGTCACTTCGTGTACAGTGCCACCGATATATTTAGTTTCTCCGCCCAAAAACTCTGCATAGCGCTGTTCTGCTGCCTCAGCCATGATTTGTTTCCGTTGTTCTAAAGTCAGCGCATGTTTCAGTCCGTTGCGGCTGGCTGTACCCATATTGTACATGCTGATGGTTGCAATCGCTTTCAGACGAGGGTCTATCTTGGCCGCACTGATAGAGAAACTTCCGCTGCCACAAATTCCGATTACACCAATATTATTCCGGTCAACGAACGGACGTGTACCCAGAAAATCTACTGCGGCACTGAAATCCTCCGCATATATCTCCGGCAAAACAGCATTGCGCGGCTCACCTTCACTTGCACCCCAAAAAGACAAGTCGATGGACAGCGTTACAAAACCACGTTCCGCCATTTTAGTAGCATACAGATTCGCACTCTGTTCCTTGACCGCTCCCATCGGATGTCCGACAATGATGGCAGGATATTTCTCTCCCCCTTTCATGGTCTTCGGCAAAAACAGATTACCGGCTACTTTCATTTTATACTGGTTAGAAAAAGAAACCTTTTCTACCTTTACCCAATCACTTTTATAAAAATTATCCGCATCAGCCTGTGCGAAAGAAAAACTGGTTCCAAGCATCATAATAAATACAACGGTTAATAATAGTATTCGTTTCATATCTCTTACATTTAATTATTAATGAATTGATTGTCTACTTTCTACATGGCAAAAATACGGTAAAATAAAGAGAGTGTTTGTAGATGAATTACTGACATTATTACCCCAATTACGGATTATCGGTTTTATCTTTTTGCCGCACATAAGAGTATATACTATTATATATAATGATTACGCGTGCGTGATACCTTATCCAAAGTATATTCAGGAGAAAAGAATCAAGCTTGCAAAAGAGCATATGGTTGATATAGAGGAAGTCGTATTTTATGTTTTATCAAGCCCATTTTTAGCAGAACTGTAATATAGGTAAAAGAATCCGTAATTCATATACAAACAGATTTCAAATCCGGCAGTATCTTTGCAGTGAAATAAAAATATAGGTATAAACATAAAAAACAAATTGATATGTATTTAGAAAATATTTACTCTCCCGCAGACGTAAAGAAGTTATCGTTTCAGGAACTAAATGATTTAAGTCATGAAATCCGTGCATCCCTCTTACAAAAACTGAGTGAACATGGCGGGCACTTCGGCCCTAACTTCGGAATGGTAGAAGCGACCATTGCCCTGCACTATGTTTTCAATTCACCGAAAGATAAAATTGTATATGATGTGTCACATCAGAGTTACGTACATAAGATGCTGACCGGACGTAAAGATGCTTTTCTCCATCCTGCTGAATATGATCATGTATCCGGCTACTCAGAACCACAGGAAAGTGAACATGATTTCTTTGTGATCGGTCATACTTCTACTTCTGTCAGCTTGGCAAGCGGACTGGCAAAAGGACGTGACCTGACAGGTGGCAACGAAAATATCATCGCTGTAATAGGCGACGGTTCACTTAGCGGAGGCGAAGCCTTCGAGGGACTGGACTACGTAGCAGAACTCGGAACTAACATGATTATTATTGTCAATGACAATCAGATGTCCATTGCCGAAAATCACGGAGGTTTATACAAGAATCTGAAAGATTTGCGCGACAGTAACGGTCAATGTGAATGCAACTTCTTCAAAGCGATGGGGCTGGACTATATGTACGTGAATGACGGCAACCATGTGGAAGCACTGATCGAGGCTTTCTCCAAAGTTAAAGATATACAGCATCCGATAGTAGTCCACATCAATACATTAAAAGGCAAAGGTTACGAACCTGCAGAACAGGACAAGGAGACCTATCACTGGCGTACTCCGTTTGATCTAGAAACCGGAGAATCAAAAATGAACGACGACGCAGAAGATTATAGTGAAGTAACCGCTCAATATCTGCTGAAAAAGATGAAAGAAGACAAGCGTGTAGTTACTATTACTTCGGGCACCCCCGCTGTTCTGGGCTTCACTCCCGACCGTCGTCAGGAAGCAGGCAAGCAGTTTGTAGATGTCGGTATTGCCGAAGAGCATGCAGTGGCACTTGCTTCCGGTATCGCAGCCAATGGAGGAAAACCGGTTTACGGAGTGTACAGCACCTTTATACAACGCTCTTACGACCAGCTATCGCAAGATCTCTGTATCAATAATAATCCGGCTGTTCTGTTGGTATTCTGGGGGACGTTATCCGGTATGAATGATGTAACCCACCTCTGTTTCTTCGATATTCCACTTATCAGCAATATCCCCAATATGGTCTATCTGGCACCTACCTGTAAAGAGGAATATCTAGCCATGCTGGAATGGAGCATCCGCCAAAATGAGCATCCGGTGGCTATCCGTGTACCTGCCACAGATGTAATCAGTTGCGGTGAACCGGTGGAATCCGACTATAGCAATCTGAATCGTTATAAAGTCGCCCACCGCGGCTCCAAAGTAGCAATTCTTGCATTAGGCTCCTTCTTCGGATTAGGGCAATCGGTTCTGTCACTGCTGAAAGATAAAGCCAACATTGATGCCACCCTTATTAATCCCCGCTACATCACAGGTGTGGACAGCGAACTGATGGACGAACTGAAAGCCGACCACGAATTAGTGATTACCCTGGAAGACGGAGTTCTGGATGGTGGTTTCGGTGAAAAGATTGCCCGTTACTATGGCGCTACAGATATGAAAGTGCTCAACTACGGAGCTAAAAAAGAATTTGTAGACCGCTATGACATACAGGAACTGCTTCGTGCCAACCATCTGACGGATGAGCAGATCGTAGAAGATATCCTATCACTCATTGGCTGATAAGTCAAAACCAGTTCATTATATATTTCATGTAGGTTGATGTATCCGTTCGTTATGGGATCACATCAACCTGCATTCATTTTCACTTAAATCCATAATCCCTTCCGATAATTGAGAGGAGTCTGCCCCATATTTCTCTTGAAAAACTTACAGAAACCGGCAGCATCGCTAAAGCCCAACTGAGAAGCAATATCCCCTACCGTAGATTTAGTGGAACTCAGCAAGGTTCGGGCTTCCATGATCAATAACTCATTAATAATCGTATTCACACTTTTTCCCGTTCCGGCACGAACGATACGCGCAAGGTACTGCTCACTGATGGCCAGCTTATCCGCATAGAAACTAACGAAATGCTCTTCTCTGAAGTTTCGGGTAACAAGCGCATGAAATTCCTGTAAAACATGGTCTTTACGACTGACCTCCTTTTTTATGATGGTCTTTCGGGAAAGAAAATCGGCTATATCCAAAAATAAGGCATTGCAAGCCGCCTGTATTCGCCGGAAAAGAAACTGATGTTTTATATTCAGCAAATGCATCAACACTTCCAGTTCATTACGAATGATTTGAGCTTCGTATGCTGTCAGCTGTATGGTATATTGCTTATTCTGCCTCATCGTTGCCAACAGAATAGCCGTTATCTGGGTAAGATAAGAATCATCTGTCCGCATGGACTCGGAAATGGAGAGGGTGATAAACTTAATATCCGGACTCGAATAAAGATGGTCGGTGAGATAATTCGCTCCATGAACAAGCAACATATCAGGCTCTATCACAATAAATTCCCCATTCAACAAAATCTCGGAACGGCCTTCAAGAACGAGTATCATATAAAGTTCACGATTAAAGTACCGTTCGTTTTCCGGATAGCTCCTGTCCTTATATTCACTCATAAAGCAGACTACCTCCTCTTTATAATGAGGAATTTCCGGATGTTCCTTTAACAACTGCCTATTATCAAAAATACGAGATTTTACCATTTATACCTCCTTCTTTTCGACGTAAAAGTACAATTTGTTTCGGATATGACAAAAACTGTGTGGAATCGGATAACTTATATCAAACAAAAAAACGGGACCTTTGCATATTCTTCTTTATAGAATGAAGAACAATACGATTATATAAGATAGATAAGATATGGAAATGAAAGACGTTTTTAAAAGGTATTTGGTATTTGTTATCGGATTGTATTTTCTGGCTGCCGGAATAGTGTTGATTGTGCGTTCTGCATTAGGAACCACACCTATATCCAGCATCAATTATGTGTTAAGCCTGAACAGCCCTTTATCATTAGGAACTTGTACGTTTCTGATCAATATGCTGCTTATCCTGGGACAGTTCTGGATCATCAGAAAAAATAAGACCCGACAGGACACTATTGAAATACTTCTTCAATTGCCGTTCTCTTTTATCTTTTCGGCATTCATTGATTTTAATATGGCACTCACCAGTAATCTGCATCCCGACAATTACGGAATGTCAATAGCCTTATTACTCACAGGATGCATGATACAATCCATAGGAGTCGTACTCGAACTCAAACCCAAAGTAGCAATGATGAGTGCAGAGGCTTTTGTAAAATACGCCTCCCGCCGTTATAACAAAGAGTTCGGAAAGTTCAAAGTCTGTTTTGATGTTACGCTGGTCACTCTGGCAGTCATACTCTCTCTCCTGCTTTCGCAATGTATCGAAGGTGTTCGCGAGGGGTCTCTTATCGCCGCCTGCATCACCGGATATATCGTCAGCTTCCTGAATCAGAAAATAATGACAAGGAAGACTCTCTACAAATTATTACCTGTATTGAAATAAGTTTTCTCCAGCTCACTACCAGCAACGTTTCCATCTGCCTGACGATATAGTAATGCTTAAAAAATAAGCTGGTACTTCGGGGGATGTTTGGATACATAGTGAGTACATAAGATGTAGTTCGCTATATCTGTTTAAAGCCATCTGTTGTTTGTATGTTAAGTCACTGTATTCCATACGTTATCCTATATACTGTCTTACCCTGGATTTGGTTGACTACTATAAGTATCAACTAAAATGAATAAAAGATGAAAAAGAGTGACATGACCTTTAGTCCTTATCAGCTTGAACTTCTTGGCGATTTCTATCGTTCGA